>NZ_JBWKWY010000025.1:58189-81292 GCF_059422465.1 Pseudomonas sp. GW821-FHT01D09 | reverse complement strand
ATGCAGGCACCTCGGTGTGTCAGTTACACCGCGGTGATGCTATCGCGGGCAAGCCCGGCTCCCACACAAAGCTCGCGCCTGGCAGTAGTGTGGCTTACTGCGCCGAGTAGATCTGGTCGAACACGCCACCGTCATTGAAGAATTTCGGTTGGGCAGTTTTCCAGCCGCCGAAGTCTTTGTCGATAGTCACCAGCTCCAGTTTCGGGAACTGCTGGGCGTATTTGGCGGCCACATCCTTGTCACGCGGGCGGTAGAAGTTCTTCGCCGCGATCTCCTGCCCAGCCGGGCTGTACAGGTGGTTGAGGTACGCCGTGGCGATTTCGCTGTTGCCCTTCTTCTCGGCGTTCTTGTCGACCACGGCCACGGGTGGCTCGGCGAGGATCGACAGGGACGGCACGATAATGTCGAACTTATCGGCGCCGCCCTCTTCCTTGAGGGCCAGGAACGCTTCGTTTTCCCAGGCCAGCAACACGTCACCCTGACCGTTGTTGACGAAGGTGATGGTCGAACCGCGTGCGCCGGTGTCGAGGATCGGCACGTGCTTGAACAGCTCTTTCACGTACTCCTGGGCCTTGGCTTCGCTGCCACCGGCCTTGAGGCCATAGGCCCAGGCGGCAAGGAAGTTCCAGCGGGCGCCGCCGGAGGTTTTCGGGTTTGGTGTGATCACCGAGACGTCCGGCTTGATCAGGTCGCCCCAGTCCTTGATGCCCTTGGGGTTGCCCTTGCGTACCAGGAACACGATGGTCGAGGTGTACGGTGTGCTGGCTTCGGGTAGGCGGGTCTGCCAGTTCTCTGGCAGGGTCTTGCCCAGCTTGGCGATTTCGTCGATGTCGCCGGCCAGGGCCAGGGTCACCACGTCGGCGCGCAGGCCATCGATCACCGCCCGGCCTTGCTTGCCCGAACCACCGTGGGACTGCTGGATCTTCACGTTGTCGCCAGGGTGCGCCTTCTTCCAGAAACTGCTGAATTCGGCGTTGTACTCCTGGTACAGCTCACGGGTCGGATCGTAGGAAACGTTAAGCAGCTCGTAATCCTTGGCCACTGCGGAACCGGCAAACACAGCGCTGGCCAGGGCGGCCAGGGCATAACGGCGAATCGACGACATAGACAAGCTCCTGAAATTCTTGGGTGTTGGCTTTTCTTATTAGTACGGGCCCTGCAATCGAATCGCCGTGTTGGCTCAGCTCGGCTTGTTGCCCGGGCTCTGCAAGCGGAATTTCTCTTTGCGTTCGATCTGCACCACTTGGGCGTTGTGTACGGTGATTTCCACTGCGCCAAAACGCAGGTCACGCAATGCGCTTTGGATCTCGCGCAAAATGGCTGCTTCGTCCTGGCCGTCAACGCTGCGTAGAGATGCGCTCATGGTCGTGCTCCTGAAATGAGAAGTGCCTGGCAGTGGCGGCACTGCTTGCGGCGTGAGGGCGATAGTAGATAAGCGCGGATATTCTTAAAAATACTATTTAAGAATGTTTATATAACCAGAAAAATTTTTCAGGCAGGGCACGACGTTGCGCCGTATGGAGAGCCAAATGTGGGAGCGGGCTTGCTCGCGATAGCGGTGTGTCAGTACCAGATTCATTGACTGAAACACTGCTATCGCGAGCAAGCCCGCTCCCACATTTTTATTGCATTCCAACCCCGGGACGGGCTTAGCGGATGGCGGGGGCTCTGGCCCAATCGATATCAGCCGCCAGCATCGGCCGGCCAAACCAGTAGCCCTGGCCCAGGTCGCACTGGTGATCCAGCAGGAACCGCGCCTGGTCCCGTTGCTCGATGCCTTCGGCATGCACTTGCATGCCCATGCTCTGCGCCAGGGCGATGACCACCCGCACAATCGCCGCATCGTCTTCATCCCACGGCAGGCCGGCGACAAAGCCCTGGTCGATTTTCAACTTCTGCACCGGCAACCGCTTGAGGCGCAGCAGTGACGAATAGCCCGTGCCGAAGTCATCGATGGCCAGGCTCAGGCCCAGCTCGCGCAGGCGGTGCAGTTGCTCCAGGGCCACTTCCGGGTCGTCCATCACCGCGCTTTCGGTGACTTCCAGCTCCAGCTTCGCCGGGTCCAGGCCGGTGTCGTGCAGCACCTTGGCCACCTGCTCGTACAGTTCATGGCGGGCAAACAGGCGGCTGGAGATATTCACCGCCAGGAAAGACAGGCCCCTGCCCTCTGCCAGCCACCGGCACATCTGGCGACAGGCCTGGTCCATGACCCAGGCATCGATCTCGGCGATCAGCCCGGTGCGCTCGGCAATCGGGATAAATTCCGCCGGCGACACCAGGCCGCGCAATGGGTGCTGCCAGCGCACCAGGGCTTCCACGCCAATCATCCGGCTGGTTTGCAGGTCGTGGACCGGTTGGTAGTAAACCCGTAGTTCCTGCTGATCAAGGGCGCGACGCAATTCATTGCCGATCTCGATCCGGTGCTGGGCATGGGCAGTCAGTTCCTCGGTGTACAAAGCGTAGCCTTCGCGCCCGGAACTCTTGGCCTTGAACAGCGCCGAGTCAGCGTTACGCAGCAGTTGTTCGGCGCTCAAGGCGTCGCTGGGGAACAGGCTGATACCAATACTGACGCTGACAAACAACTGGTGGCCGTCGAACACGAACGGCTGCTTCATACCGTCGATGATGCGCTGGGCCAGGGCCGCAGCCTGGACCACCTGTGGACAACTTTCCGCCAGCACCGCGAACTCATCGCCGCCCAGGCGCGCCAGGGTCACGCCGGAGCCGAACAGGCCTTGCAGGCGCTCACCCACGGCCTTGAGCAACTGGTCACCGACATTGTGGCCAAGGCTGTCGTTGATGATCTTGAAGTGGTCCAGGTCAAGCAGCAGCAACGCACAGCCACGCTTGTGGGTTTGCGCCGAGGCCAGCGCCTGCTCGGCGCGGTCGGTGAACAGCAGGCGGTTGGGCAGGTCAGTCAACGGGTCGTGGTGGGCCAGGTGGGCCAGTTCGTGCTCGGAATGCTTGATCGCGCTGATGTCGGAAAACACCGCCACGTAATGGCTGACCTGGCCCTGGTCATCATGGATGACGCGGATGGTTTGCCACTGTGGGTAAATTTCCCCGCTTTTACGTCGGTTCCAGATCTCGCCGCTCCACTCGCCGTCTTGATTGAGACTGCGAAACATTTGCTCATAAAACGCCGGCGAGTGGCGACCGGATTTGAACAGGCTCGGCTGGCGGCCCATCACGTCTTCCACCTGGTAACCGGTGATTTCGATAAAGGCGCGGTTGACGTGGACAATCCGCCCACGGGCGTCGGTGACCAGTACCCCTTCGCGGGTGCAATCGAACACCGCCGCCGCCTGGCGCAGGCGCTCGCGGTTTTCCTTCAAGGGTTGCTGGATGCGATGGACGCGGGCGCTGCGGGCACACAACAGGAAAATAAACAGCGCGCTGAGGCTGACCCACAGGTAGCCGCGCAGCATCTGCCACTGCACCATTTCCCTGGGTTCATCGATGAAATTGATAAATACCTGCTGACTGAGCTGTATCCACAAGATGGAAATCAGCAAATACACCAACCCTGCACGCAGGGCACCTCGGTATGAAAGCAGCATATCGCTAGTAATCCTTACTAAAAAACAGAATCGCCCTACAAAGGCTGCGGATTATAGGATAAGTAACATCTCGTCACTCCTATTCAAAAGGGTGACTGGTTTTATCTGTAGGCTTAGTGATAATGCGTGAGCTGTTCTTTTCTTTATCTGAGGGCCATACAGCCTATGTGGTACAACGGTTTTCTTGACTTGTCAGCCTGGCAACTGGTGGCAGTCACTCTGTTGATGACCCACGTGACCATCATCGGTGTCACGGTCTATCTGCACCGCTATTCAGCCCACCGCTCCCTGGAGCTCAATGCTGGCCTGAAACACTTCTTTCGCTTCTGGCTGTGGCTGACCACGGCGCAGAACACCCGCGAGTGGACCGCCATCCACCGCAAGCACCACGCCAAGTGCGAAACCGTCGACGACCCCCACAGCCCGGTGATCAAGGGCCTGTCCACGGTCCTGCGCAAAGGTGCCGAGCTGTACCGCACCGAGGCGGAAAACCCCGAGACCCTGCGCATCTACGGCAAGAACTGCCCGGAGGACTGGATCGAGCGCCAGCTCTACACCCGCTATCCGCTGCTGGGCGTGGCCCTCATGGGGGTGATCGACGTGCTGCTGTTCGGCACCATCGGCATCACCATCTGGGCGATCCAGATGATGTGGATCCCGTTCTGGGCCGCCGGCGTGATCAACGGCCTGGGCCATGCCGTCGGCTATCGCAACTTTGAATGCCGCGACGCGGCGACCAACCTGGTGCCGTGGGGCATCATCGTCGGTGGCGAAGAGCTGCATAACAACCATCACACCTACCCCAACTCCGCCAAGCTGTCGGTCAAGAAGTGGGAATTTGACCTGGGCTGGGCCTGGATCAAGGTGTTCAGCTTCCTGCGCCTGGCCAAGGTGCAGCGCGTCGCGCCGATTGCCCACCGGGTCGAAGGCAAGGGCCACTTGGACATGGACACCGCCATGGCGATCCTCAACAACCGCTTCCAGATCATGGCCCAGTACCGCAAGCTGGTGATCGCGCCGCTGGTCAAGCAGGAGCTGGAGAAGGTCGATCATTCGGTACGCCACCAGTTCCACCGGGCCAAGCGCTTGCTGTCGCGGGAAACCAGCCTGCTGGATGAGCGCCACCACCTGCGTATCCAGAGCATGCTGGAGCACAGCCAGGCCTTGAAAGTGATCTACGAAAAGCGCCTGGCGCTGCAACAGATCTGGCTCAAGACCAGCAGCAACGGGCATGACATGCTCGCGGCCATCAAGGAATGGGTGCACGAGGCCGAGGCCAGCGGGATCCAGTCCCTGCGCGACTTTGCCCACCAGTTGAAGACCTACTCGTTGCGCCCGGCAAACGCCTAGGTGTCGCAGGAGCCGGGAGGACGCCCAGTCCTTACCGGCTCCACAGTTTTTTGGCGCCATTTCACAGTCGCCGAACATTCCGTCTCATTCGCGACTGATAACGGAACTTAGCTGCAATTCCCCTCTCTCAAACAACACTTCGCCATCCTGGCGGGCCTTGTTTTGACTGCTGTTCAATGCTACGGCATGTCCAGAGAGAATTGTGCCGATGGTCCACGAAACGGACTCCCCAACCGCCACCCCACCTGAGTCGACGGACGCGTCGCGGCCGACTGCTGCCGCCACGTTGCTGGCGTTGATGCATGCCCAGGGCGAAGTGGAGCGCCTGAGCGAGCGCGAACAGCTGTTGAGCTCGCTGCTGGTCAGTGTCAACGCCGTGCTCTGGGCCATTGAGTGGGAAACCCGACGCGTGCTGTACGTCAGCCCTGCCTATGAGCGCATCTTCGGGCGCTCGGCCAGCCTGCTGTTGGCTGAACACCGTGGCTGGCGCGACAGCATCCACCCCGAAGACCAGCAGTACGCCGAGCAAAGCCTGGCCCAGGTGCTGGAGTTGGGGGCGGTCGAGGATCGCCAATACCGCATCATCACTGCTGACGGGCAGATCCGCTGGCTCAGCGACAAGTGCTTTACCAACCAGCAGGCCACCCCGGGAAAACCGCTGATTGTGGTGGGCATCGCTGAAGACATCACCGAAAAAAAGCACCTGGAACTCGAACTGCAACGCCTGGCCACCACCGACGTGCTGACCCGCAGCAGCAACCGCCGGCACTTCTTCGAGTGCGCCCATCACGAATTTGAACGCGCCTGTGCCCAGGGCCTGCCCCTGGCCTTCCTGTTGCTGGACATCGATAACTTCAAGACCATCAACGACACCTACGGCCACCTGGAGGGCGATCAGGTGTTGTTGCGTATCGCCGAGAGCGGGCGCGGGGTATTACGCCGTGGCGACCTGTTCGGGCGCATTGGCGGCGAAGAATTTGCGGCGGTCCTGCCAGGATGCGCGCCGGAAAGGGCCATGCAGGTTGCCGAACGCCTGGGCCAGGAAGTGCGGCAACTGGGTTTCAGCCATGAAGGCCGGCCCTATGGCGTGACCGTCAGCCAGGGCCTGGCCAACCTCACGGCCGAAGATGCCACCCTGGACAGCCTGTTCGCCCGGGCCGATGCGGCCATGTATGAAGCCAAGCGCCAGGGCAAGAACCGGGTAATTGTCGGCTGAATACCTGGCCTTTCATGGCGTTAAAAAATAGCGAAGATCAAATGTGGGAGCGGGCTTGCTCGCGAAGACGTCGGCCCAGCAAACATTGATGTTGACTGACCCACCGCTATCGCGGGCAAGCCCGCTCCCACAGGGGGGGCCGACCTGGCAGAGGATTTTGCGCACGCCACAAACAATGTGGGAGTTGTCGAGCTTTAGCGAGGCTACGATAGCGGCCGCATATTCAGCATCATTGCTGCCTGACCCACCCCCTATACAGGCTTGCGGAGGCGCATCAGCTCTGAAAGCCCGACTCTGAGCAGCCGCGCCGTCTTGCCCTTGGCCAGCGCCTCGACCCCCTCGTGCTCGCTCAGCCCCGCCAGTTGCGCCGCCATGTTCATCACCAGCGCTTCACGGGAATACACCCCACCTTCGAGGGAATACACCGCCGCAATCAATTGGCGCAACTCCAGGGGCAAGCGCCAGCGGATGCGCAGCGCCGAGCCATAGCTGGCACCAAAGCGGTCGAGCGCAGCAGCGATCATTTCGTCATCCAGCTCGCCACCGCCCTGGCACCACTCCTGCAAGCTGCGCAAGAGGGCCAGGTCGCCCAGCCGATGGAGAATCCCGGCGCTGTAGCAGCGCTCGTGGTCAAGGTCGAGCATGCGTGCCAGCGAACGGGCGTAATGCGCGGTTTGCCGGGACAGTTGCCAATGGTGCTCGGCGTGCTCCATCAGGCGGGCATCGCTGAGGATCACATTGTGCTTGAGGGCCAGGCCGAGGATCAGGTTCATGCTCTGCCCTGCCGCCAGTTTGTGCAGCGCCATGGACAGGGTCTGCACCGGCGTACCGTGATGGCCGGCGCTGTTGGCGGCGGCGATCAGCACCGCCGTGATCTGTGGATCGACCTTGACCTGCTCTTCCAACTGCTTGAGGTCCAGGCCCTCCGGCGCCAGGCTGCCGTGCACGGCGGCTTTTACATCAACCCGCAGCGGCGCGCCGTCCGACAGCTCGCGGCGGTGCTCCAGGAACACCGGCAAGGTCATGCCCGCGGCCAGGGCCGGGATTTGGCAATACACCGTTTCGCCCTCATTGAGCAGCAGGTCCTGCAGGCGTTGCGTGAGGCCTTCCATGTTCAGGGGCTTGGTCAGGTAAGCGGTGGGCGCCAGCGGCAATGCTTCGCGCACACTGGCACTGTCATTGCGCGTACTCAACAGGATAAACGGCAACGCCGGCCCCTCCCGGCGCTGGCGCACACTGCGCAACAGGCTCAGGCCATCAACGCCCGGTAGCTCCCAGTCGGCAATGATCAAATCGTAGGGTTTGTCTCGCAGCAACTCGGCGGCGTGCTGCCCGTCGGCGCACACATCCAGCCGCGCGTCGCAACGCACATTCAACAACACCTGCTTGAGCAAATCCCGCGACCAGGGGTCGGTCTCGGCAATCAGTACACGGGGTACAGCAGGTAAATCAACCGCAGTCATGCAGCACGCTCCATCGGCAATCCCTGCACATTAGACAAAGAAGCCGCCCGTGAGCAAAAAAAAACCGCATACGCGGTTTTTTTGTTCACGGGCGGCTTCTTTGAGCGACAAGCTGCAAGCGTTACATCACTTGCAGCTTATAGCTTGCCGCTCAAAGCTCTGCGAAGCACTCTTCGATGATCGCCAAGCCTTTGTCCAATTGCTCATCCGGCGAGGTCAGCGGGACCAGTACGCGCAATACGTTGCCGTAGGTGCCGCACGACAGCAGGATCAGGCCCTTGTCACGCGCCTTGGCTACTACGGAGGCAACCGCCGCAGCGTTCGGCTTATGGCTGTCGCCATCCTCGAACAGCTCGACCGCGATCATCGCGCCCAGGGCACGCACTTCGCCGATTACCGGGTACTTGGCCTGGATAGCCTTGAGGCCGGTGACCAGACGCTCGCCAACCGCCTTGCAGCGGTCCAGCAGGTGCTCTTCTTCAAACACTTCCATCACCGCCAGGGCTGCGGCGCAAGCAATCGGGCTACCGGCATAGGTGCCGCCCAGGCCGCCCGGGGCGATGGCGTCCATGTATTCGGCCTTGCCGCACACACCGGCCAGCGGGAAGCCACCGGCGATGGATTTGGCGAAGGTGGTCAGGTCGGCGGTAACGCCCATCTGTTCCATGGCGAAGAAGGTCCCGGTACGGCCGGCACCGGTTTGCACTTCGTCGGCGATCAGCAGGATGCCGTGCTTGTCGCACAGTTCGCGCAGGCGCTTCATAAAGGCTTTAGGCGCGATGTAGAAACCGCCTTCGCCCTGTACCGGCTCGATGATGATGGCTGCAATATCACGCGGCTCGGCATCATTTTTGAAGATGCGTTCGATGCTGGCGATGGAGTCGTCAATACTCACGCCGTGCAACTCGTTCGGGTACAGCGCGCGGAAGATGCCGCCGGGCATCAGGCCCATGCCCGCAGAGTACGGCACGACCTTGCCGGTCAGGCCCAGGGTCATCATGGTGCGGCCGTGGTACGCGCCGGTGAAGGCGATCACGCCGGCACGGCCTGTCGTGGCCCGTGCGATTTTCACGGCGTTTTCCACGGCTTCGGAACCGGTGGTGACCAGCAGGGTTTTCTTGGCGAAATCACCCGGGACCTTGGCGTTGACTTTTTCGCACAGCTCCACGTAAGGCTCGTAGGCCAAGACCTGGAAGCAGGTGTGGGTCAGCTTGTTCAACTGCTCGGTCACGGCCGCAATGATTTTCGGGTGCAGGTGCCCGGTGTTCAGCACGGCGATGCCGCCGGCGAAGTCGATGAACTCGCGACCTTCAACGTCAGTCACGGTGGCGTTCTTCGCGGATTCGGCGAAGATTGGGTGAATCTGCCCAACACCGCGCGGTACAGCGGCTTCGCGGCGTTTCATCAAGGAAGCGTTGGTCTTGTTGCTCATAAAGTCCTCATTCGCCACTCATCGGGTGGCGCGGTCCAAGGATTACGTGGTGGGGAGGCAACTACGCCAGCATGCGATGATCGACTGCCGCAGCTTTCCCGGCCACTTGTGAAATAACATTCAAAACACGCAAAGGGTCAGCGCTCTCGTGCCCTTTGCGTTTCACGCAATGCCTTGCCGGGTTTAGATGCCCAGGCAGAGGTATTTGATTTCCAGGTAATCCTCGATCCCGTACTTGGAGCCCTCACGGCCCAGGCCCGACGCCTTGATACCGCCGAACGGCGCCACTTCGTTGGAGATCAGCCCGGTGTTGACGCCGACCATGCCGTACTCCAGGGCCTCGGCCACACGGAACACACGGCCCAGGTCACGGGCATAGAAGTAGGACGCCAGGCCGAACTCGGTGTCGTTGGACATGGCGATCACTTCGGCTTCGTCTTTGAAGCGGAACAGCGGCGCCAATGGGCCGAAGGTTTCTTCCTTGGCCACAGCAGCGTTTTTCGGCACGTTGGTGAGGATGGTCGGCTCGAAGAAGTTGCCTTGCATGACCTTACCGCCCGCCAACAGGGTCGCGCCTTTGCCCAGGGCATCGGCGATGTGCTCCTGGACCTTGGCCACGGCTTTTTCATCGATCAGGGGACCGGTGGTGGTGCCTTCTTCCAGGCCATTGCCGATCTTCAATTTGGCGACGGCCACTTTAAGTTTTTCAGCGAACGCGTCGTACACCGAATCCTGGATGTACAGGCGGTTGGCGCAGACGCAGGTCTGGCCGTTGTTGCGGTACTTGGAAATGATTGCGCCTTCGACGGCCTTATCCAGGTCGGCGTCGTCAAACACGATAAATGGCGCGTTGCCGCCCAGCTCCAGGGAAACTTTCTTGATGTCCTTGGCGCATTCGGCCATCAACTGGCGACCGATTTCGGTCGAGCCGGTGAAGGACAATTTACGCACGGTCGGGTTGCTGGTCAGCTCGCTGCCGATATCGCCGGCGCTGCCGGAAACCACGCTGAACACGCCGTTGGGGATGCCGGCACGCTGGGCCAGTTCAGCCAGGGCGAACGCCGAGAACGGGGTTTGCGACGCCGGCTTGAGGACCATGGTGCAACCGGCAGCCAGGGCCGGGCCGGCTTTACGGGTGATCATCGCGGCCGGGAAGTTCCATGGCGTGATGGCAGCGGTGACGCCGATCGGCTGCTTGATCACGATCAGGCGCTTGTCCGGCTGATGGCCAGGGATCACGTCCCCGTAGATACGCTTGGCCTCTTCGGCGAACCACTCGATGAACGAAGCGGCGTAGACGATTTCGCCCTTGGCTTCGGCCAGTGGCTTGCCCTGCTCCAGGGTCATCAGGCGCGCCAGGTCATCCTGGTTCTCGATGATCAGCTCGAACCAGCGCCGCAGCTTGTTCGCACGGTCCTTGGCGGTCAGTGCACGCCAGGCCGGCAAGGCCTTGTCGGCGGCTTCGATGGCCCGCCGGGTTTCGGCGGCGCCCATCTTCGGCACGGTGCCCAGGATCTCGCCAGTCGCGGGGTTGTTGACCTTGATCGTTTGACCGTTGTCCGCATCGACCCAAGCGCCATCAATAAAAGCTTGTTGGCGGAACAATTGGGTGTCTTTAAGCTGCATGTCGGCTTTCCTTAACAGCACCGCGCGCGCGCGGGGCAAATTAGAGTTGTTGAAAGGCGCCTTGAAGGCTGCCGTCAGGGAAATCAGTCACTGGGCGCAAGCAAGCACATAGCGCACGGGAGACAGAGCGTTTGAAATCTCAAACGAATCCTAGGATCAAAGGGGGGGTAGGGCAATAGTCTGTTCAAAAAAAAGAACGAAAAGGGCATATTTGCCGGACTATTCTGACAAGCGTAACGGACCCGAATTGCGCATCACCGGCACACACCGCCCGGTACAGAGCCTCGCTACTCCAGAATCCCACCAACAGACGGCCAAAAACCAGCATGGACGCCCAAGGTCGACATGGGTATGATGGCGCCCGCACAAGCATCCGTAGCTCAGCTGGATAGAGTACTGCCCTCCGAAGGCAGGGGTCGTGGGTTCGAATCCCGCCGGGTGCACCAGATACAGATAAAAAAGCCCCAGGTCGCAAGACCTGGGGCTTTTTTGTGGCTCAACGCCTTTGCAACGCCTCCAACCGCGCCGGCAGGTTTTCCTCGGGGAAGCGCTTATGCAGCGCCAGCAGCTTCTCATCCGCCGCCCTGCTCTCTCCCGCCTCGCGCAAACGCACGATCTCTTCAAGCCCTTGCTCCAGGGACTGCGGTTTGGCGGCCATCTGCTTGCTCATTCTGGCCACGGGCTCATCGGCCATGGCGCTTGCCATCTCGGCCTGGACCGGCGTGCTGTCGGCCTGCGGCGCCATTGCCATACGCGCCATGGGTGCGGGGGCGGCGGGGGCAGAGAGTGCCGGCGGCGGTGGCGCGGCGGCGTATTGGGTGGCTTCGGGCAGGTTGAAGTCGGGCACTGGCGAGCGCGTCACCACGCCGATCAATAGCGCGACCCCGGCCACGGTAGCAAAAGCCATCTGCCAGCGTGGCCGTTGGCAGGCGTGCAGCCAGCGTTGCCACAGGCTTGGCACTGGCGTGGGGGCTTCGCGGCGGGCGGTGGCGAGGATGAAGGCGTCGAGGGACGCGGGCGGCTCGCTGGCGCTGTGTTGGCGAAAGTGCTGGATCAGCCCTTCGTCTGTCGGGTCCTGGGGGTGTCGGGAGTCAGTCATACGGGTACCTCCTCGGCCAGCAGCCGACGCAGTTTCTGCTGGGCGTAACGCAAGCGGCTTTTTACCGTTTCCAGTGGGCTGCCGGTGAGGGCGGCGATTTGCGGCAGTTCCAGGTCGCCGTGCAGGCGCAGCATAAACACTTCGCGCTGGTCTTCGGGCAGGTCTTGCAACGCCGCATCGAGGCGGCCCTGGTCGCGGCTCAGGCTCAGTTGCTGCTCGGGGCCGGCACTGTCGTCGGGTTGGGCGTGCTGTTGTTCGTCGTAGCTGTCGTGCAACGGGTTGTGGATGCCGTGCTTGCGCCAGTGGTCGATCAGGCGGTTGCGGGCAATCTGGAACAACCAGGTACGAAAACTCGCCCGGCCCTGTGGCAGGGTAGTGCTGCGGATCAGGCTGAGCCAGGTGTCCTGGTAGATTTCCTCGGCCAGTTCGGCCTTGTTGCACAGGCCCACGAGAAACCGGTAGAGGCCCTGGCGGTGCCGGGCATACAGGGTCTCGAATGCAGCAGCATCGCCGGTGCGGTAGCGGGCCAGCAGCAATTCGTCGCTGGGTGGATCATCTGGTACGGCCATGTTAAGTGGCGAACTCCTTTCGATGGATCACTGCAGATTACCTGTGGGAGCCGGGCTTGCCCGCGATGGCGGTGGGTCAGGCACTATCGGCGGCACTGGCCCACCGCCATCGCAGGCAAGCCAGCTCCCACATTGGCTCTATATCGTGTGCAAGATCAGTGTTTAAGGCTTTGGGCCAGTTCCACCAGTTGTACGAATTCGTTACGCAGGCCGTAGGGATCATCAGCGCGGGCCGAACGGGCCAGGGCGGCGGTGTCCTTCAGGCTCATGGTGCCAGTGTAGCGGCCATCGCCCTTGAGCTGTTGGGCGAAGGCAGCTACAGCCGCCGCGAAGCGCAGGTCGGCGCTGGCGGCCTGTTGAGCATTCTTGATCGGGTGTTCGATCAGACGACTGCTGCCACCCGCCGCCGGCTTGTAGCGTACCCGCAACATGGCCAGTTCTGATGCGTTACCCTCGGCAGCCTCGGCCTGGGCATAGCGCAACGGTTCCAGCCAGCCTTTGGCACCCTTCGGTACAATTTCATACAGCGCCGTCACGGTATGCCCGGCGCCGATCTCACCGGCGTCTACCTTGTCATTGCTGAAATCCTCACGTTTCAAGGCGCGGTTTTCATAGCCCAGCAGGCGATATTCGCTGACGTGGGCCGGGTTGAATTCCACCTGCAACTTCACATCCCGCGCCACCACGGCCAGGGTCGAGCTGAGTTGCTCCACCAGCACCTTGCGGGCTTCGCGCAGGTTGTCGATATAGGCGTAGTTGCCATCGCCCGCGTCGGCCAGTTGTTCCATCAGGTGTTCGTTGTAGTTATCCACGCCAAACCCCAGGGTGGTCAGGGACACCCCGCTTTTGCGCTGGTCCACGGCCATTTGCTTGAGGCTGTCGAAGTCGCTGATGCCGACATTGAAGTCACCGTCAGTGGCCAGCAGGATGCGGTTGATGCCCTTATCGATAAACCCTTCGCGGGCCATCTGATAGGCCAGCTCGATGCCCGACGCCCCCGCTGTGGAGCCGCCGGCGGTCAGTTGCTCGATGGCGTTGCGGATTTTTGCCTTGTCGCCCCCGGATGTGGGCTTGAGCACCACCCGCGATTCACCGGCATACACCACCAGGGACACGCGGTCCTGATCGCGCAGTTGCTCCACCAGCAGTTTGAGGGTGCTTTTCACCAATGGCAGGCCTTCGCGGCGGTCCATGGAGCCGGAAACATCCACCAGGAACACCAGGTTGGCCGGCGCCAGTTCGGCCACCGCCCGCTCGGAGGCCTTGATGCCGATGCGCAGCAGGCGCGTGTTGGGGTTGGGGGTGGCGGCGACTTCGGTGGTCACGCCAAAAGGCGAGCCATCGGTGGGCAGCGCGTAGTCGTAGGGGAAGTAATTGACCATTTCCTCAAGTCGCACGGCGCCTTCGGGCGGCAGCTGGCCTTGGTTGAGGAAACGCCTGACATTGGCGTAGCTGCCCGTGTCGACATCGACGCTGAAGGTTGAGACTGGGGTTTGGGCCACGCTGTGCACCGGGTTGTCCGGCAGGTTCTGATACTGCTCACGGGGTTCGGCGCGGTATTCCATCGCCACGGCGTCATGCATGGCCATCGGGGCCGGCATCGCCATCCTTTTGAGCATGGCGCTCTGAGCCTGAACGGGCGTGCTGTGCAGTTCGAGGACGGCAGCCGCTTCGGGCGCCTTGGCCTCGTCACGGGACGACAGCCCACATCCGGCGAGCGCCACCAGCAAGGTCACGGCAAAGCCCTGGGCAGCGGGACGTAGGAAGAGAAGAGGATGGGACATGGGCTGAACCTCGTGAGTGAATGATGCGTTCACAAGGTCAGACGTAGGGGCGTCGGGATTCGGGTTAGCGTGCGGTCACTCAGTCCAGGTGGGAGCTGGCTTGCCAGCTCCCACATTGGATCGGCAGTGACTGGTCCAGATCAGTCCGAGCCGTACTTGGGCGAGCGCGGGCCGTACAGCAGGCCGGTGCGTTGCCCGGCCGACAACAGGCGCGCGCTGGTGATGCCGGCAATCGGGTGCGCCGCGTCGGTGGAGCTGTTGATCACTTGCTTGACCGCCGCCGTGATCAGCATGCCCACCAGGCCGCCCCCGTTGTTGTTGCCTTCCTCGCTGGAAGCCCGTGCCGAGCCGGTCCACAAGGTGGTGCCGGTGCGCAGGTCGACCAGTTTGGCCGAGGCCATCACCGAGGTGTCGCTGGTGATCAGCATGTACTGGGTGCCGTACTCGCTGACGGTAATGTACAACGCCGCGTCTGCGCCGAAGATCTCGTGCAGCTTGCCCGGCGCCACGCCCTGGATATCGTTGGCGGTGGTCAGGCCGTTCTGGCGGAAGGTTTCATCCACCAGGGCAATCGGCATCACGTAGTAGCCGGCTTCGGCCAACGGGTAAGTCACCTGCGATACCAGGCTGTAGGACGCCTGCACTTCAGGGGATTCGTTGATCGGTGGCAACACCAGGATCGACTTCGGCCGCGCCTGCTTGTACGCCGAGTAATCGACAGTCTTGGGCGCCGCGCAACCACCCAGCAAAGCCAGGACCAGCAAGGCGCCGGTGAGTTTCAAAAAGCTCATTGCTTCACCTCTGGGGCCTTGGCGTTCTTGAGCAAAAAGTCCATGTAAGCCGCAGACTCGGGGAACAGCGCCTTCTCGGTGCGCAACTGCTGCACCATCTGGTCATCCTTGCCCATGCTCAGGTACAGCATGCCCAAATGGGCGTGGTAGCCCGGTGGGGCCTGGCGGCCACTGGCGTTGATCTTTTGCAGGTCGCGTTCCAACGCTTCGACCTGGGCTTCCTTGGGCTCGCCCTTGAAGTACTCGTAAACCTGTGGCTGGTAGCTTTCCCATTGATACAGGGGCTTGGGTGCCGTCTGGCACCCTGCAACCAGCGCGGTTGCTGTCAGCATCAGCGCTAACTTCACTGCCTTGCTCATCCGTGTACTGCTCCTTGAAAACACTTGAATCAGTTACGCGGGTTCCAGGCGCCGGCATTGATGCCGTCGACCAGGCGATTGATCGCTTCGCGCATGGCCAGGTCCAGGACCTTGCCATTGAGGGTGGAGTCATAGCTGGCGGTGCCGCCAAAGCCCACGACTTCACGGTTAGACAGCGCGTATTCACCGGCGCCCTGGGTGGAATACACCACTTCGGAGGTGCTGATGTTGACGATGTTCAGGTTAATCTTGGCGTAGGCCACCTGGGTCTTGCCACGGCCAAGGATGCCGAACAACTGGCGGTCGCCGGTCTCTTTGCGGCCGAACTCGGTCACATCGCCGGTCACCACGTAGTCAGCACCCTTGAGGTTCTGGACGGTGCCCTTGATTTTCGCTTCCTGGGAGATTTCGCCCATGTTGTCGCGGTCCAGCACGCTGAAGCGGTTGGTCTGCTGCAAGTGGGTGATCAGGATGGTCTTGGCCTGGCCACCGAGGCGGTCCACGCCATCGGAGAAGATCCCGCGCATGTAGCTGGAGCGGTTATCGAACTTGCCCACGGCAATCGGCACGCGTACGCCGGAGTAGGCGACGCTGGCGCTGGCGACTTTTTCGATCGGCAGTGCGCGGGAGCTTTCCGTGGCACAACCGGCCAGGGTCAGCAGTGCTGTGGCGGCAAGGCCGGACAGCAGGATTTTGCAGAGTGATTTCACAGGGTGCTCCTAGGTGAATAAATCCGGGGTATTAGCGTGAGGGTATGGCGCGCAGGTCGTGCACGATGTAATTGCTCAAGCCACCGGTGAAATGGCGCTCGATATTGGCGTTGCCTTCATTGGTCAGGATCCCGCCAATGGTCTTCCATTGCTGCACCTGGCCGCCCCAGTTATTGGGCACCAGGCCACCCCGATCCTGGGCAAAATGCAGCACCTCGGCGTCGGCCTTCTTGACCTTGACCTTGTAGCCAAAGTCGATGCTTTGCAGGATGGTGTTGTCGTCGACCACCAGGCTGGTGATACCGCCCTTGGAGTCGAGGATATGGCGCACGTAGACGGTATCCACGTCCAGCAGGTAGTCCGCGGTCTGCTTGCTGCTGGCATAGCGCTTGGCCTTGAGCAGGCGGTCGACCAGGTCCACGCCCAGTTGCTCGCGGACTTTGGCGTCCGACATGAAAATCCGGCCCTGCCCCACCACTTTGACGTCGAAGGTATCGACCCAGAAGGTGGCGGTCTTGGGAATGGTCACGGGGGCTGGAGAGATGTAGTACGGGGGTTTGGAAGCACAGCCGGCCAGGAAGGACAGCGCCAGCAGTAAGGCAAAAATGCGCATCTTTGAATTCGTCCCTGATTAAGTGCTGCGGCATTTTACGAGGTTGAGAGCGGTTCTCAAGTTGTTTCGTCGCAGACGCCTACAAGGGCGTACGGTGGGCAGGGTCACCGGCCATGACGGCACGATCCCCGCGCTGATGCAGTGACCCTTCAAGACTTTGCCCACCTGCTCGCCGTTCCCTTGCGTGACGGCTGCGGTTTGATGGATGTGATTGGGCGACGGTTGAGTCTGCAGCGTTCATAAATAAAAAAAGGGCGGTTCAGTACCGCCCCATTTTGCCTACAACAAGCGGCGTTGCACCGCTTCATCCAGCGTACTGCGGGTCAACGCCTGCACGATTTCACGCGTGTCCTGCTGGAAAGGAACGGCGACGATCAACAGCAATTGCATCCAGGTGCGCACCGATTCGCTCTTGCGTACACGCCCCAATTCCTTACCGTCCTTGTCCTTGAATACAGTCTCCAGGGTGAAGGTATTCTTCGCCGTTGAAGGGATGATGAAGAACGTCACACCGGTGATGATGGCCGACGCCATGCTGAACTGTTCATTGTTGTACAAGGAGGCTTCGACATAGAGGTCCGAATCGACTTTATCCGTACTGACCCGCGTAAAACGCCCAGACTGGCGAAAGCCCTCGGCAACCGTCGTTTCCCCAACCGCCGCTGCTGCCCCCGTCGCGGTATTGGCTGGGCCACCGTTAATCTGGATCATAGCCGTGGTGCGCACGTACACCGTTGGCTTTTGCTGTGGGGCATTGGCCGTTGGCGGCCAGGCCTGAACCGGCGGCAATTCATGCTGCGAATAGGACACGCACCCCGTCAGCAAAACAGCGGCGAGCACCAAACCGTGCTTGAGCAAACCCATCATATTCATTCTCCCTTGAGCTGAGGTGCGGCCAACTTCGCGGTGGCGGTATCGAGCAGTTTTGAAACCAGCTCATTGAGTTGCTTGGCACCCATCACCGGCGACCAATACTCGCGCCCGTACAAGCCGACGTTATGCTCAAACTTGATCTGCTCCTTGGCCGCCGCCAGCTCTTTGCCGTCGCGGTCGACAATCACCAGATCCCCCGCCACATCGAAGCTGTCCACATAGATCGGTCCGTTCACCCAGATCCAGATCGTCAGGGTCAACAACGCGCCGGGGATATACGCAGGATGCGGAGCGCGATGGCCCTTGAGGGACGTCATGTTGAACTTGAGCACCACATCGTTCTCCCCGAGGCGCGCGGGGTACTCGATGACCTGCTTGAAGTACCCACCAGCCTTGACGTACTGGTTGAGCTGCATCGTAAGCGAACGGCTGATGGCCGTACGGGTTGCGTCGTCCGCGCCTGGGATGGCAACCGTGACATCGGCAACCTGCGCCGCGCGAGGATTACTGACAGACGCAGGATGAAGCGGAGCGCCCAACGGGCCGCTGACGGTATAGGAGACGCAGCCAGTCATCGACAATGTTGCGATGAGGGCGGCGACCTTTAAGAGGCTTTTGAGCATGTAACGTCCTTATTGGTGGGGATCTTACGAGGATGAGCCAGAGAAAAACGGGAGCAGGCCATGATTGGGAGTTTAATCACGGACTGGTTCCATTTTCCTTTTTAAACTATATTCGTCACTGGCTTTATTTTTTGCCGGGGATGTTTACTAAAAATAAATCTGTCCCCTTTTCCGGTCCAATACTGTTTATCTCCCAAAGGTGCGCGAATCATGGAGAACCTCATCAAAGTCTTTCGGACGGTAAAATTTTAGACGTGTCTACCGCTTTGATTTTTCCGA
Source organism: Pseudomonas sp. GW821-FHT01D09 (assembly GCF_059422465.1). NCBI lineage: Bacteria > Pseudomonadati > Pseudomonadota > Gammaproteobacteria > Pseudomonadales > Pseudomonadaceae > Pseudomonas > Pseudomonas sp. GW821-FHT01D09. The sequence continues at coordinate 62,945 of NZ_JBWKWY010000025.1, read as the reverse complement.
GGGCATCAAGCACTTCAATTTCTGTCGCGCCATCTGGACGCGTTCTCACGACCCAGGTCTCCGTGCGGTTCGCGTCCACGGCGAGCCGTACATCCATACTCTGATTCTCTCCAACCGCACGTTCCAGACGATCACCTCCAAGAATCCATGAGGTTGAGCCGATTGCCATCTTGCGTATTGCCTAACCCCGAGGAGCCAGACTTCTTGGCTGAAAATAAATCTGTCCCCTTTTCGTCCCATTTTCCAGTCCCCTTTTCCATGAGTTTTTACCGTTCGATTTCGTCTACGCCGGTCGTCGCGCCTTGAAAGGCGACAAGCCAGGTACAGAGATTTTTCGCATCGTTGACGGTCGGCTTGCTGACAGTTTCGTCTTTGCCAGCAAGTCGCTCAAAGGCAACGTCATCGGCGGTGTGTATCGCGGTGCGCTGTTCACTGACAGTCAAGAGCGTGGTTTGGGTGCTGTGACCTTCGTAGAGCGCTGGAAAGATGCGACCGGCAAACGCACTGCGCCGTGGACTTTGTCTCATGACTCGACCTCAGCCTCAGTGAATGGGTGCAGGGGCAGCTCAATTTGTATTAGTATTCGATATTTTCAGGGTTATGGTTATTTACAAAAAGGATACTTTAATGAATAAATTGCGTTTCATTATAACAATCACTATTGCGGCTACGACATCACCCTATGCTCACTCATCACCACCAATACACAGCTTATCTAGCTGTACCTCTTCTTTTTTTAAAAATTTATCTGATAATAAAGACACTTCAACCATTATAAGTAACTTTTATAAGACTGGGGTAAGTGAAGGCAAATACAAACACCTTATTAACTTGTCTGATAACGGAATTAAATTAAATAGCTTCAATTTTAGCTACACTAATTTTGATAAATATAAGAGCTCATCATTAGGCGCGCCAACAGGAAAATATTATTATTGGGGATTTGAGTCTAATCAACCTATAGCTGAAGTCGCCAAATTAATTTCTGAAAAAATTGACATCGTTAAAACTTCTAATGATACATATATATATAATCCCGAGTACCGCAATTCATTAGAAGAAGCTTGGAAATTAAACTACTCCCCAGTAGGAGGCGTTGCACCTGATAAGGACTCAGCTGAAAGATTGTTCATTATAGAAAGTAATGATAATGGGGGTACGACTATCTATTGCAGCCTTCAGGGTAATGTTAATGATGCTGATCTTCGCCATGCGGGGTTACTCAAATGAACATCAGATTAACAATGCCCGCAGTAATTATTTCATTTCTACTTGGGTGTAGCAATAGTAATAATTTACAAGATTCACCCCCTGCCGGGTATAACAAGATGGTGGAGCTAAATAGTTCGATAGTTTATCTGGCAAAGAATGGACCTATTTATTATCAAGGGAAAAAAGATTTGATCCAGCTGAAAGTTATTACTTCTTTCAAGAAAGAAGATTCAGTTGTTGGGGTTAAGTTTAGATCAATCAAATCAACTAATGTTTATGATTGTAGGAAAAAAAATAAATACATGGAGATTCCAGACGGTTTTTTCAGTGATAAGTATGCCGTTGGAAGCCCTGCCGTTGAATATCCAAAAACAACAAATGCTTGGATTATTTCTAAAGATCAAGGTTTAAATGGTTTTTTGTGGACGCTCATTTGCCAAAATAGAATTGTTGATTAGGAAGATTCTGAAAAAGACTTCCTAACTTGAAAAAACTCCGGACACCAATCGCCGAGCTTTTCGATGATAAAGCAAATGATGTTCGCAGATACCGAGTAAGCCGGTAAGCACAAGCATGGCATATGGCGCCGAAGCGAGAGCTGGGCTTTACCGATTACACACGTTCAATTGCTGCAGCAGCGAATGCATTCTCTGACGCAGCAATCATGCCGGAACGTCAACTGAATTAACCACGGAAAAAGGCAGTCCTCGCTACGTAACTGGGCTTGATGTATCCAAGCCACGAGAGCTGACCGGGAAAAAGGGGACAAATTTGAATGGCACTTACTTAACCTTCTTCGGGTGCCCATTTCTCCGTACCTCAGCCCTTGCCGATCGACGTGTTTGCATCAGCATGGGGTAAGGCTTGGGTCTTCGTTTTAAAGCGCGGGGTTCTATCCTGCCAGGCCGGTTTCCGACACGTTTGTAGGCAATCAACTTGAATAAGCTCAACAACTCATCGCCGTATTCGCCAACCCCGTACTGCCTCAACGCAAGATACAGCTGAAGACTATGCTTGAAGCTCAATTCTCGCGGTAAACAATCCGCTAACAGAGCGGCAAGGGCTGAGGCCCGGAGAAATGGGCACCCGAAGAAGGTTAAGTAAGTGCCATTCAAATCTGTCCCCTTTCCCCCTTCCTTTTCCCCTTTATCTACCCCCGTTTTTGAATTTTCTCAAGTCGCTGGAGCTGCATTGATATCAAATTCATCTTGGTCATTAATTTCAGCATCCGCCCTCAATATTTCAAAATCACAAACCCCTTTATTAAAACGGACATTTACTTCATACAACCCGTTTGAAGACGGGCTGACAAATTCGACCCGAAGAATATAGCCTCCTCTAGGTAGTTCTAGAGAAATCGTATCCGATATGCTACCAATTTCAATATTTTTGTCTTTAATTACAAATGGCACTTTAAAGGCCCGCACCACCTCAGCGCTCAGCGCGGGCTCGTCCTCATTGAGGAAAATATTAACTTTGTGATCCCCTTCATCAACTAACGCTTTAAAAGAAACGCTTCCTACCCGCCAGGAAAACCCTTGCACGTAACTCCTATCACTCCAATCGTTATACGGCTGATCGAGCGAACTTAAAAACACGCAAAACTGTGAATACGACAAGTATATATTTGCTTCAATTTTAGCCATTAGCCCACTACCTTAATCCTGACTTTCTCTCCATCTGATAATCCTCGACACGCATTTCCTATGCATGGGCGAAAAGGCGAAAAGGGGACAGATTTATTTTTATCTCGAAAAATAAACCCGTCCCCTTTTTTGTCACCGGGTGTTGCTGATCGAGTCAGAGCCGCCACTTGCTCAGCGGTGAGGGCCACGCCCAGTTGCAGGTTGAGCGAGTCGCGGTAGCCAATGGCGTTGTCCAACAGGTAGTCAGAGAAAAAATGGGAACAGATTTATTTGATCATTTCGCCGCCCGCTAGAAGCAAAAAATAAATCTGTCCCCTTTTGCGGTCCCTTTTGCGCTTTTCCCCTAAGAAATCACGTCAAGACGACCACAGGAAAACCGAATCAAATCGCCGACGCTAATTTCTCCGGGCAAAACATCATCTAATTCAACGACAACTGAGCCAACCACCACTAACCGCTCTTTTAAATCAATCACCTCCGCCAGAAACTCATGAGCAAAACTCTCACCTAAACGTTGCATTACTGGCTGAGCATTCAATTCCGCCTTGGTTACTCCCCTAATCGAGATGGCAAGCAAAGGCTCGCGTAGGCGATCCCCTACCTGCATGCTGCATGGATGAGAAAAAGCCACGCACTCAAAATTTTCATCACCAATTGTCAGCATTGCCTCTTGCGCATCTTTAGAAATCCATTCACACCGCTTAACGATCATTTAGAAAACCCCAAACTAGGTGCTTTTCTTGCCAGCTCACTTACAGACTTAACATGGAATGTAGTTATATTTCCTGTTGCCCTATCCAGACCTACAAACCCATATTTAGCACTTCCTTCGCCGCCAATTAGCCTTACATAACCATTCATTTCCGGAACAAATGTTCTGTTTTTAATTACAGGAAAACGCAGGAAAAAGGGGACAGATTTATTTTTATCTATCGTGCCGCGGCCTACCTTGCCCTCGATATGCGATTCGGATTCCTGCGATACGCTCGACCTCATCGATGAAGCGAGTAGTTCCAGTAAGTTGCCCACGCTGTAGAGCCAGACGTATCGTTTTCAACTCATCGCTTGAAACAGCCTGATTTACGAAGCTCTTGTAACTTTCCTGCCGATCCTGCTTTGTATCACCCAGCATATCAAAGCAATCATCAATGTCTAACCAATCGTTATCAGGAGAACAGCCGACTCGAGCGTTATAACTTGACCATGGGTAGTCTGCTGCACTCGCAACAATATCGGCACGAACAGGATTCAGCTCGATGTATCGACAGCACGCCAGAAGATATCTTTCGGACTGCACCACGCTCGACTTATATCGACCCTCCCATAAAGTACCTGTCCGTCCCTCTATCCGGTTCCGATAGCGAGTAGCTCGTGCTGCAAGCGCTTTCATAAGTTGCCCCAAACCAGCAGCCGACTCGGTTGGTGTGACTAACAAATGAATATGATTGGTCATTAAACAATAGGCATATACTTTTACGCCAAATGCCTCCTTCAGTTCCCGAAGATCCCCTATATAGCGTTGGTAATCTTCTGGCGCGGCAAACACAACCTGACGATTGTGACCACGTTGTACAATATGGTGCGGATAGTTTGGCAGAACAACACGTCCCATCCTAGGCATAATGAACCTCCTTCCTTAAGAGTTTATAGCCTAGCAAAGGGACAAAAATAAATTTTTCTTTTTCTGCTTCAGCGTATAAATATCACAATAAAAGGTCGTTTTTTAGCCGAACGATTTAGTTAAAAGTAAAACTTCCAACGACATAAAAATAAAACCAAATTATTAAAGAACAAAGTAACACAGCCTCAAAAAAACCATCCCCCCCCTAAAAACCAACCCCAGAAAAATCGTAATCTGACTCTGTCACCCTCGAAGTGCTAAAAATAAATCTGTCCCC
>NZ_JBWKWY010000025.1:0-58091 GCF_059422465.1 Pseudomonas sp. GW821-FHT01D09 | reverse complement strand
CCCCCCCCTAAAAACCAACCCCAGAAAAATCGTAATCTGACTCTGTCACCCTCGAAGTGCTAAAAATAAATCTGTCCCCTTTTCCTGAAAGGACCCTGCACTTTCGCTTTTGCACCAATACTTTACGACGCAAAAAAACGCCCATTCTCATCTATCCAAATCACTCCTGGAATATCATAAAAATAAATCGTTAACTCTCCATCGTTTTCAGACTCTGCGCTTTCTGGCCAGCCATCTCTTAGATAAGACACAATCTCCTTTACACCTAAATCCCAATGGGCCTCCTCATCGCAAATAGAGAAATTTGGGTGGGGATTATCTGGGGAAACATAGCAATCTACCCCGAGCTTAATAAATTTTATCTTACCGTTAACCAATAGATACTCAATCATGTAAAAAAAAGCATCTTTTCGCTGTTCAAATGTAAATTCAGGGTTCCATGAACCAATCGCGCTAAAAAGAGCCGATATCCATAGGCCAAATGAATCGCGCACTATCTCATCAAAAAATCTTACAGTCATTATGGTTTCCTAATCAGGAATTTTATTTCTGGGTTGTACGTGGTACCTGTGGCCGCTTTAGGGACATCTATAGTCCACGCCGGTCCAGTCTGACCGGATGAAGACGAGAAGTTCCGTGCTAAAAATAAATCTGTCCCCTTTTCCTGTAAGTTGCCCCAAACCAGCAACCGACTCGGTTGGTGTGACTAACAAATGAATATGATTGGTCATTAAACAATAGGCATATACTTTTACGCCAAATGCCTCCTTCAGTTCCCGAAGATCCCCTATATAGCGTTGGTAATCTTCTGGCGCGGCAAACACAACCTGACGATTGTGACCACGTTGTACAATATGGTGCGGATAGTTTGGCAGAACAACACGTCCCATCCTAGGCATAATGAACCTCCTTCCTTAAGAGTTTATAGCCTAGCAAAGGGACAAAAATAAATTTTTCTTTTTCTGCTTCAGCGTATAAATATCACAATAAAAGGTCGTGTTTTAGCCGAACGATTTAGTTAAAAGGAAAACTTCCAACGACATAAAAATAAAACCAAATTATTAAAGAACAAAGTAACACAGCCTCAAAAAAACCATCCCCCCCTAAAAACCAACCCCAGAAAAATCGTAATCTGACTCTGTCACCCTCGAAGTGCTAAAAATAAATCTGTCCCCTTTTGCAAAAAACCACTCGCCCGGCCTTTCCAGTAATCCTTTTTCCATCTCTCAAACTGAGCTCGGTTAATCCCAGAAGGAATACTACTACCTGAGTTTATGTGGATTAAAAAAGGGAACAGATTTATTTGATCGATTTCGCCGCCTGTTCAAAGCAAAAAAATAAATCTGTCCCCTTTTCCTACTCGATGCAAGGTCTTCCCGCAGTCCTACCCGTGCAATTGCAGACGTAGCCGGTACTTCAGTTGCTTTTGGACCATCAGCCTTTTAAGCGTTCTAAGAACTCGACCATCGCCTGTGGATCACGCTCCACAAGCTCTTCAATCAAATCTTCCGCTGCCCAATGCAGAATCATGTCCCCTCCCCCACCATCCTTGCAGAGGATGAGATCAGCTGACAAAGAAGAGTCAACAACATTGACTTCTCTATCACTGAGTGCCATCAGACCGCCGTAACCATCATAAGGAATGACCCAGTAAAAGCGCTCGTTCTCTATCCAGTAAATCCCAAACACCTGCACAGGCTCTTCTCGCCCAATTTCTCGAATAATCATTCCACATCACTCAATAGTCCTACCGGGCTGCAGCACAGGGGGCAGCTGCTGCTGCATGGTAATTTTCATATCGTATGCTTTACCGGTTGCGGAGTTGTATTGGGGAAAAAGGGGACAGATTTATTTAACCGAGGAAAAACACCTCTAAGCAAAAAATAAATCTGTCCCCTTTTGCGCCTTTTGCGGTCCCCTTTTGCGCAAAAAACCAAAGGACCCTGCACTGTCGCTTTTGCACCGTTGATTACAGCGGAGTAAAAAACTATACCCTCGGCAGTACCGGGATATTTTAGCACTTCAAATAACCAACTAAAGCCCCATAACAAAATTTCTAATTAACTGTCTATCCGAGTCATTTTTAGCCGCCCCAGTTAAAGCTGGAATCAAATAATAAAGCAGTAATTCAACCCTTGACGCCTCTGTCGGAATAGCTTCCGACACACAATCAAGCAATAATTTTATAGACATAATAGCCGCAAATGACTCATACCCCCTCGGCCCAGAAAAAGGTAATTTTTTAAAGTAATATTTTGCTAATCGCTTCTGATCAGAACGCTTCCACGTACGATGTGAAATAAGTAGCAATGCTTCTCCCCAATCAGCAGACTCTATCGGATACTTAGTTATTAGCCAATCAGCCGCCTGATCAGAACTCATGCTAACAAGCTGTGCGCATAACAATCTCTGTCGCTCATCCATATCAAACCTACTTCGGGCTAAATAAATTTTCTGGCAGCCCGGAGTTACTACTCAACGATGCTGGCGGCTTGTAATGCCCAGAACTATTAGTCCACTGACTTATTGTTCCTCGACTTGGACCATCATTATTCCCAAAGCGTATAGAGCCTGCATATTTAACGTCCCCTCCACCGCTAAGTCCAAGGTGAGTCGAAAAAGCCTCATTAACATTTGGTCTACTGACTCGAACTGCTCCATCAGGCATTGTTACAAAATCATATGATCCTGATGGCGTTATCTTGCTGCCACCTGGAGTTTGCAACCAGTAACGACCAGATGAGTCTTGAACAAGAGTCCTTATTGGTCGCTGCGCAATAGCAGGGTCATTTGGGAAAACATTAGTTAACGTACCACGTTCAGTAAGATTCGGAACAGCGCCAGGTCCTTTTGCACCGTTTGAGAACTCAGGCAATAATTGAAGCGCCTTAGGACCTCCGCTTTGAACCGCACCTCCAGCTACCGTCAACGCCCCACCACCAAACACACCCAGCGCCGTACCACCGAGAGCAGCATCTCCGCCCGCTACTTCAGCTACGGCTAATGCAGCCTGATTGCACATTACGGGTGCAAGTGCGCACCCCATCACCAGTTCAGCCGAAGCGACTCCTAGCCCTATAGCCCCAGGTACCAAGACCCAGCCAGCAACATAATCATGTCCAGGCCCCTCATACCCATCGCCTCTGACCAGTCCTCTCAGTGCCTCGGATCTCTGCTCCGGTGTCGCACCTTGTTCAACCAACGACGTGTCAAGACTGGCAGCAGCAGCAGCCCAACCTCCCATATGCAAAAAGTCATTGTAGCGCTGAGCATTACCCGCCACCCAGCTGGCTGTCTCAGGATCACCATTACCCAAAGCCCCCGCCAAGACTCCAATAACTTGAGCGGTGGCTACTTTGAACTGGCCATTCGACGAAAGCTGATAATCTAGATATTTTCCAAGATTCTCTGTCGCAATAGACGTCAACCCTTCCGCAGCAGCTCCTGCAAGTGCGCCAGTTTTAAAATCACCACCCTTAGCGGATGAAAGCGCGCCACCCAAGACAGCATGCATCAAAATTTTTGAGGCCGAGCCAGGGCTGACTTTCAAATAGTCGGCCAAATCACCGACTTGTTTATTGCCAAAAGCAGCGGTGAGATCGAGGCCTTCCGAAATGGCAGCAGCTCCAAGGTTATCTTTTAAACTACCACCATTGATCGCAGTGTTAACGCTGCCTGCGACCAAAGCATGTGTACTGCTTCGAAGTACGTTTTCACTGACCGTATTCCAATCCAGCATACTTGCGCTATAGCCAGGGTTATTTACGCCATTGGCATTTAGAATTAACGGGCCGTCAGAATTCCACCCGGGTACAGCGGTGTCTATACCAGCCAGAATACGGCTCGTGACCATCTGTGTTGCATAGCCCTTAATCGCATTCTTACTGGTTGCAGCTTTAAGACCTGCACCAATGTCTCCTCCGCCATTTATTGTACCTACAGCGAAGTTACTCGCCATGGCTCCAGCAAGAGGCCCAAGATAAAAGCTGGCGACAATTGAAATAATGAGCGCAGGTGCAGCACCCAATCCGGAGTTTTTATAATCCCAGCTGTCATGAATTTCCTTCACAACTCGCCAATCAACTTGCCCATTGGCTTCAGCTTGCTTAATCCACGCTAACTTAGGTTCCGCTTGAACCATCGCATCAATTGTCTGGCTCACCGACTGTTGATCAATTTGTTTGATGTCGATGTTAATCTTGCCAGCAGCCCGAATCGCTAACTGCCCCTGGGCCACCATTTCCGTCTGACGCAGAGTTTCATCGGTATTACCCTTACCTTTGGCGCTGTTCCAGGCCAAGTCACTCTTGCTCTTGGTATGACTCTCCTGCCGCAAATCCTTAACCGCCTCAAACGTCACCGCCCCCCCACTGGCAATCGCAATATCCCCGCCACTGTCGAGCTTCGCCGCCTGATACAACTGATCCCCACCGCTCTCCAGCGTCAGGTCACCCCCGGTCTTGATCTCGCTGCCGATGTTTTTCACATCGGTCACTTCATCGCGTTGGGTTTTCTTGCTGCCCCAGTTGCCCTTTTTCTTCATGTCGTACAGCGAATAGTTGCTGTCCTGCGCCGCCAGCATGTTCAGCTCGTTATCGGCATGCACATAGGCTTCATTGCCCGCGCTGATTTTGCTGGCGACCAGGGTCAGGTCGGTGCCGGCGATGGCGATCAGGTCGCCGCCTGCCTTTAGTTCGGCGCTTTGTTGGGTGACGGTATCCAGTTGCTTGGTGGTTTTGGTCCCGCCTTTTTTGCCTTTGGAATAGTCGTGTTCCTCGTTGGCCGCCGCTGCCAGGGTCAGGCTTTCGCCGGCCTTGGCGCTGAGGTTTTTCTCGGCGCTGACGCTGCTGCCGATCACGGCCATGTCGCGGCGGGCATCGAGGGTCAGGTTGCCGCCGACTTCGACGCTGGAGGCGTGTTGCAGGATGGTTTGCTCAGTACTGCTGACGCGTCGGCGCTGGAACGCAGCGTCATCTTGTTCGGCCTGGCTGGCGATGATGACGTCGCGCCCGGCCGCAAGAGTGGCGTCGCCACCGGCCTTGATGGTGCCGCCGCCGCTGTATAGGTCGCGCCCGGCGCTGATTTTTACGGTGTCGGTGGCTTCAAAACGTGAGCCCGAACTCACCACGTCGTTACGCAGTTGGTAGCCCTGGCCTTCAGTTCGGAAGGTGGTCACCGTGCGCTCGTTGATAACGTCGCCAGTAACGGCGGTAGCGCTGATATCGCGCCCGTTGATCACCCCGCCCCGGGTGTTGCGGATCGAGTCGGTGGCGAGCATGTCCAGGCGGTTGCCGGCTTGCATCAGACCACTGTTGTCGATATTGACAGCGACCATGTTCAGGTTGTTGGTGGCGCGCAGGGTGCCGCCGTTATGCAGGTCGCCGCCAGTGATCAGGCTCACGTCCTGGCCCTGGATCAACGCGCCGTTGGGTGCCAGGCGGTTGTTGGCCTGGGCCAGGTAGAGCACTGGGGTCAGGACTTTTTGGCCGTTGACCTGGGCCTCCTCCATCCACACGATGTCGTGGGTCAGCGCCGCCACTTGCTCAGCGGTGAGGGCCACGCCCAGTTGCAGGTTGAGCGAGTCGCGGTAGCCGATGGCGTTGTCCATCAGGTAGCGGAACAATGCGTCGTCGCTGGTGAGGCCATCGATGTAGCGCTGGCCGGTACGGGCGATCACGGCTTCGCGGATCAGGCGTTGCTCGTACAGGCCATCGCCCAGGCGCTTCCAGCTGTCATCGGGGTTATAGCCGAGTTTCGCCAGCAGGTAGTCGGAGCTCATGAACTGCTTGAGGTCGGTGAGGGCCGGGTTGGTCTCGACCAGGTATTTGTGGCTGTTGTCTACCGGAGTGACAGGCGGCAGCCCTTGTACGCGGTTGATCGATGGTGCGCTGGTGTCCAGTGCCAATGGGCCCTGGCCGCTTGGCTGGCCGTCGAGGTTGAAGCCGCGTTCTTGCACGGCGGTGTAGTCGAGGGTTTGCTCTCGGTCCTTGGCGGTAATCTGGCGGCCGCCGACGCTGAAGTCCGCAGCGTTCGTCGAAGCGCTGGAAGCCCCCTCAGCCTTGGCTTGCTGGCCACTGAGGCGGAACAAACCGTTCTGCCCGGCGGGCAGGCTGAAGCCCGGCAAGGTCACAGGGTTGACCTGGCGCTGGGCCAGGTCCGGCGGTAATTGCGCGGTGACCGCCGGTTTTACGGTCGAGGCGAAGACATCCGAGTTGGTGTTGCGATTGGCCGCCGGGGTATCAATGGTCGTGGCATTCGGGCGGATGACGCTGTTGTTGATTTGCTGGGTGGCGTTGACTGTGACCGCGCCGGCCGCCTGGATCACGGCTTGAGCAAGCACGCTGCCGGAAGTGGGCACGGTAGAGCTGGAGAATTTGTAGAAGTTGCCAATCCCATCCCTGAGCTTGTCCATGGTCATTTCGCCAGGACGGTAGTCAGCGGAGTTGGGATCGTTATAGAGATTGAACTGGTTTCTGCGGTTGATGAACGTGTCGTATTGGCTGGTATCCCGAGTATAGAACTCCGAGTTGTAGAGGATATCCTCACCACCCGCCGCGCCGGTGTTGTTCAACACATCGGTATTGATCAGGACATTTTTGGCCGCCGAGACCGAGCTGTAGAGGTTGTTGAAGGCCTGGCTGCCCACTGTCAGGTCGCCACCGCTATTGATAAAGGCTGAGGCCGAGCTGCCGGTGACCACGTCCTCATAACGCTCGACGGCACTGAAGTGGACTTCACAACCCTTGCCATCACAGAAGTCGTCGAAGTAAGTGTTAACGCTACCCGATACCAGCTTCTTTTCCGTACTGAACTGGTCGCGACGGTTGCTCAGGGTATCGGCCAACAAACGCATGTTGCCGTCACTTTCCAGCGTGCCGGAGATGTTCTCGATCAGGGCGCTGCGCCCGTTGGCGTCATCGCGGGCAATGTCCAGGCCGCCGAGGCTGTAGACGTCGCCAAAACGGTTGCTGAAATCATTGACCCGCAACGTCATGTCATCGCCGCTGAAAATCAGGCCCCTGTCGTTAAGCAGGTGAGTAGCGTTCAGGCGGACCTTTTCAGAGCCGCCCAGGGTGCCGTAGTTGTTCAGGGTCGTGGCGTTGACGGTCAGATCGCCAATGGAGGTCAGGCGCCCTTGATTGTTCAGCAGCGCGCTGTTGATTTGGGTGAGCGCACCGCCAGCAACCCGGCCGTTTTCGCCCAGGTCCATGCGGGCGCTGGTGAAGGTCATGTCACCCAGGCTGCTGACCCGGCCATTGCCACTGTAGCCACCGGTAAGCGTCAGGTTCAGGCTGCCGTCACTGGCCAGCAGGCCTTCGTTGGTCCAGGTGTCACCAATACCGGTCAGGCTTTGCGAGCCCAGCAACTGGCCGCTGGCGGTCTGGGTGAATTGGCCGATATCGAGATTCAGGCGGCCGGCCTGGATCACGCTGCTATTGGTCCAGCTCGCCGCCTTGATATCCAGTTGGCCGCTGGTGACGAAGCTGCCGCCAGCGCGGGTGACTTGGTCGGAGGTCAGGTCGAATGTTCCGCTGCCGCTATGGACGATGCGCCCGCCGTTGTTGTCCAGATCGCCGGCTTGCAGTGTGAGTTGTTGATTGGCACTTTCCAGCGCGCCAAAGCGGTTGTCGAACAGACCCGAGGTGCGGATCTCGGTGGTGCCGACGCGGCCCATGGCCCGCAGGTTGCCGCCCACGTTATTGAGGGTTTGCGCGGCGAGGCGCAGGGTCTCGTCGCTTTCGATCAGGCCAAAACCGTTGCTCAGGGTGCCCGTGAGGCCGAAGTCGATGTTCCGTGCACCGACCTTGCCGCCGTTGCCAACCGCTGTGCCCTGGTTATCAAAATCCTTGGCCGTGACCTTGAGCAGGGTGTCGGCATACACACCGCCACCCTGGTTGTTCAAGGTGGTGGTGACAATCTGGCTCTCACCGGCAAGGGCCGAAAGGTGCCCCAGTTGGTTGAGCAACCCGCCTTTGGCTTCGATATCCAGGGACTGCGCCTGGGTGATACCGCCGCCGTTGTCGAATAGGCCCGTTACCAGTTTGATCCAGCCCTGGCTGCTATTGAGGACACCACCCGTGGTGTTGGTCACGCTGGCCGAGTTCAGGTCCAGGTTACCGCTGAGGCTATCGACGCGTCCGCCCTGGTTGTTCAGGGCTGCGCTGAGCCGTAGCAGGCTGTCGGCCTGGCTTTGCAGTGTGCCTTGCTGGTTATTAAGGGTGCGTGCAGCCAGGTCGAGCTTGCCCTTCTGGCTGAAAATCAGGCCGTCTTGCTGGTTGTTCACATCACCGGTCAGCAGTTTGAGCACCAGGTCTTTCTGGCTGGCCAGGGTGCCTTTGTCGCGGTTATCCAGATCGCCGTTGGCGAGGGTCAGGTCGAGCCGGTCCTGGCTGACCAGTTGGCCGCCACGGTTGTCCAGGCTCGCCGCGTTCAGCAACAGTGCTGCGCCGCTGGCCAGACGGGCGTTGTTAGCATTGATCAGCGCGCCGCTGAGGGTGCCATCGAGTGCGCCCTGGCTGATCAGTTGGCCGGCGCTGTTGTCCAGGCGCTGGCCGATCAGGCGGATATCGGCGGCGTTGATCTGCCCGCCACGGTTGAGGATTTCAGTTTGGTTATGGTTGAAGTCCAGGGTTTTGGCGGCGGAGATCAAGCCATTCTGGCTGTTGTCCAAGCGCCCGCTCACTGTGAGAGTGACGTCGTCCTGGCCCGAAATAACCCCTTGATCGTTGTTCACGCTCGCCGCATTGAGGGTTTGCTTGCCCTGGCTGACCAGGGCGCCCGAGTTGTGGTTGTCCAGGGCGCCGGTCAGCGTGGTTTGTAGGGTGCCGCTCTTGCTCGACAACGTGCCTTCGGCGCTGTTGTCCAGGTTGTCGCCAACCACCGTCAAGCCGTTCCAACCCGAGATCAAGCCCTTATTGGCGTTGACCACTTCGCCCGCCTCAAGGCGTAATTGATCAGTGCTGAGGATGACCCCGCGATCACCGTTATCAATGCGCTGGGCTTTGAGGGTGAAGGCGGTCTGGCTGGAGATTTCGCCCTGTTCACGGTTACTCAGGTTGCCCAGTCGAGCAAAGGTCAGCGGCCCTTTGGCGCGGATCAAACCCGCGTTGTTGTCCAGGTCGCCGCCTTGCAGGTCGAGGGTCACCGCGCGTTCGCCGATCAAGCGGCCCTGGCGCTGGATCAACTGCTGGACGGTGAGTTGCAAGTCGCCCTTGGCCGATATCTCGCCGTCCAGGCTTGAATCGACCTTTTGCCCGGTCAGGGTCAGGTCACCTAGGCTGTTGATCAGCCCAGCCCTGTTGTCGAGGCTGCCGGTGGTCAGGTTCAGCGCCTGTTGGCTGCCAATAACGCCGGAGCGGTTATCCACAGCGCCAGCGTTGGCGGTCAGGCTGATGTCGCTGACAATCTGTCCGCCCTGGCGGTTGTCCAGTAGGCCCGTGACCGTCAGGTCCAGCGCGCCCTGGCTGGCCAGTGCGCCAGCGCCTTGGTTGTTCAGGCTATCGGCTTGCACCTGCAAGGCGCTGTGTGCCGACACCACGCCTTCGGCGCTGTTATCCAGCGCGCGGGCAACACGCACCTGCAAGCTGTCGCGACTGATGATTTTGCCACCGCGGTTATCCAGCGCATCCGCTGCTAACAGGAAGGATTGCGTGCTGGAAATCTCGCCGCCCTGACGGTTATCCACAGCCCCAAGGTTGCGCAGCAGCAACTGGCCCGGCGTGGCAATCAGGCCACGGTCGCGGTTGTTCAATAGCCCGTTTTTCAAATCCAGGTCGATGCCGGCCTGGCCGACCAGTTCACCGCGATCCTGTTGGTCCAGCCCGGTGACAGTGGCTTTGACTGACGACTGGGCGAAGATCGAGCCTTGTTGGCTGTTATCCAGTTGCCCAGCATCGAGGGTGATGCCCGCGTCGCTGCGGATGCTGCCGCGCTGGCTGTTATTGAGGCCGGCGGTGCGCAGATCAATGCTGCTTTTGGCGCTGATCACGCCGCCCTGGGAGTTATCCAGCGCACCGGCCTTGACCGTTAACTCGCCCTCGCTGAGCAGTGTGCCCTGGCCTTGGTTGAGCAAATCGCCAGTCACACTGACGTTGATATTTTTCTGGCTGGTGAGACGCCCACCCTGGCTGTTATCCAGTTGCCCGCCGTTCACTAGCAGGCCTTCGCGCCCAGCCAACAGGCCCTTGTTCTGATTGATCAGGCGTTGCACCGTGAGGTTCAGGCCGTTGTCGCCGATCACTTTGCCGGTGCTGTTGTTCAACTGGTCGGCCACCACCAGCACCTTGGCCTGGCTGGAGATTTCGCCCAGTTGGTTGAAGATCTCCTGGCTGCGCACTTCCACGCCGCCAGTGGCCGCGACAAGACCGCCGTTGCGGTTGTCCAGCGTAGTACCGCGCAGGCTCAATGCGCCTTCGCTGAGCAACTCGCCTGCTTGTTGCTTGAGGATACCGACTGTCGCCTGCAGGTCGCCCGTGGCACTGATACGGCCAGCAGCGTTTTCGAGCTCGGCGGCGTTAAGAGTCAACTGACCCGCACTGCTCAACTTGCCACCGTTGCTGTTGTTCAGGCTCGTCAGCTCAACCTGGGTATCGGCCTTGCTGCTGATGACGCCCTTCTGGCTGTTGTCGAAGCTACCGCCGGTCAGGGTCAATGCCTCGTCGGCGATCACCAGGCCACCCTGGTTGAGCATGTTTTCGCCACGCAGCGCCAGGGTGGTTTTGCTGGACACCAACCCGCCCTGGCTGTTGTTCAACTGCCCGACGACGATTTGTTGGGCGCCCTGGCTGACCAGGTTGCCTTCATTGCGGTTATCCAGGCTGGCCGCCTGCACCGTCAGCAATGTGCTGGCGGAGAAGATCCCCAAGCGGTTGTCGATGGCGCCGCTGGCCATCACGTTCAACTGGCTACCGAGCAACTTGCCGGAACGGTTGTCCAGGGCCGTGGCAGTGATATTCAGCGTCTGCGTACCGAGCACGCGGCCGGTGCGGTTATCCAGTTGTCCGGCATTAACCTGCGTTTTCGTACCGCTCAACGTGCCGCCCTGGTTGTCCAGAGCCTGGGTGGCGGTTACGCCGAGGCTGCGACTGGCAACCACACTGCCGGTATTTTTCAGGCTGGCGGCTGATAGGCTGACATCGCCGCTGGCATTACGGCTTTCATCAGGGTTGACCCCCGCTTCGATAATGCCGCTGTTGAGTAGTTGCCCGTTGCTGGCGAGGGTAATGCTGTCGCGGGCGGCGAGGCTTTTCTGGTTGCTTAAGCCCGTGGTGGTTTGCACATCGATACGCGTGCCGGCGTACACCGCGCCCGTGGCGTCCAGCTCACCGGCCTTGATCACGACCGCTTCGCTGGCCTTGGCATTGGCCATGGTCAAGCGCCCATTGGCATCCAGTTGAATATCGCCCGCGCTGGCCGCCAACGTACCGTCCAGCTTCACCCCGACACCAGCCTCAGTCCCCACCAGCCTGATCGCGCCGGCATACATCCCACCCAACGCCGACGAGTCAATCGCCAACTCCGGCTTGGCACTGCCATCATCAGCACGCGCCGTGGCATTCAACGTCTGTGCATTGACGTCATTACGCCCGGCAATCACCGTCAAATTACGCGCATTGATCTGCGCATTGATCTTGGCCGAACGGGTGATGATCTCGAAGCGGTCAACGTTGTCGGCATTCAAGCCCTGGCCGTCGATGGTCACCGCGCCGCCATCGACTTGGTAGCGGTCCAGGCGGCCGTTATCGAGGATCGGTTTGCCGGTGGTCAGGGTCACGTTGGGGGTGTTGATAAAGCCGCAGCCGTTGCAGGTCACGCCATAGGGGTTGGCGACGATGACTTTGGCCGACTGGCCCGCCACTTCGGTGTAGCCGCGCAACTGGCTGGGGCTGCCGCCGTTGACCTCGTTGAGGATGATATTGGCGGCGCCGCCCTTGAGGTTGGGGTTGCCGAGGATGATGCCGCCCAGTTGGGTTTCTTGCGTGCGGCCTGTGGCGTTGTTGAGGATCAGGCCGTTGGCACCGACGTTGTAGTCCTTGAATTGGTTATGGGACAGGCCGCTGCCATTGGGCGTGGCAATGTTGACCACCGGTACGCCATTGCCCGCCGCGCCCAGCGTCGTGCCCGGGCCACTGATCACAATGCCCTCGGCCTGGACCAGCAGCGGCTGCCAGAACAGCGCGTTGGCCAGGATCAGCGCCAGGCCGCTTTTGGGCACGCCACAGAAGGTGTCACGGCGTTTTACGGCAGCCGACGGTTGGCGGGCGAGGAAAGCAAGCTGGCGAACATCCATATCAAATTCTCAATGCAGCGAGGCGTTGAATTACAGGTAGAAATCCATTCGGAAGTAGATCGGCGCTTCGCGCTCGCTCATCACCGCCGGACGTTCCAAAGAGTGGGCAAAGGTCACGCTGGTGCTGACATGTTTGCCACGGGCAAACAGCTCCACCGAGTTGCTGGAAACCCGGCCGTGGGTGGTGCCGTTGTAGCGGTCGTTGCGGATCACACCCTGGTCGTAGCCCAGGCTCACGCCGTATTCGCCGAAAGCCGGGCGCAACCAATCCACCAGTACCGGGCGTGACCAGCGCAGGTCGTTGCGCCAGTAGCCGCCGCTGTCACCGTTGAGCTGCTGGTCCTTGAAGCCGCGTACCGAAGATGAGCCGCCAAGGCTCATGCGCTGCGGGCTGAACAGCATGTCTTCGCTGCGTTGGCCGGTGGCCAGGCTGGTAAAACTGAACGATTCGCCCCACAGCATGAAGGGTTGCAGGTAGCTGACGGTGGCGGTGTATTTGCGGTAGCGCGAGTTGGGTTGGCGACTGCCAAAATCGCCGCGTTCGTCCTGGGCCTGGGCATCGAGCAGGCCGATGCCGTTCTGCATGCCCAGGTCCATGTTGACGAAGGCACTGCCGACCCGCCGGCCGTGGTTGATGCCCCATTGCATTTCGCTGAGGCGATGGCTGCTGACATCCAGGCGGCTGCCGTCGATGTAGTTGTTGGTACGCAGGTGGGCCAGGCCAACGCTGAGCGAGGTCTTGCTCAGTGCATCGCGGTGCACCACGCGCTCGGCGCGCAGTTGGTGGTTTTGGCTGTCGCCGGTCTGCTTGAAGTCAAAACTGTCGCCCTGGATCAGCGAACGGCTATCGCTCTGGTTGTAGCTGTAGCTGAAGTTCCACCAGCCCCACGGCACGTTGTAATAGAGCATGGCGTTTTTCGAGGTTTTCTGGTGGTCGCTGATTGCATCATGGCCACCACGCAAAATCAGCTGGTCCGCCAGGCCCAGGGGGCTGTCCCACTCAAGGCCGGCGCCCCACTGCTGCTCGCCGGTGCTTTTCTGCCCGTCGTTATTGCGCGACAGGCTGGCGCGCCAGGGCTTTTGCGGGGTGTTTTTCACCAGCACCGAACTGCCGCCGACGGCCTCGCCGGGGGCCAGTTCCATTTGTGCCCGGTTGGACGGCAAGCGGTTGAGCTGATCAATGGCCTGCTCGATTTCCCGCAGGTTGAGCAAGTCGCCGTTTTTGCCGGGAAAGGCCATGGCCAACTCACGGTCCGAGAGTTGGCTGTTATCGGCGCCTTTCAGGCCTTCGAGCTTGCCTTCGACCACCAGCACTTGCAGATGCCCTTTGGACAAATCCTGCTGCGGCAAGTAGGCACGGCTGGTGACCATGCCCTTGTCGATATAGTGGTCGGTGACGGCCTTGAGCAGTTGATTGAGCTGGGAGACGCCCAGGCACTGGTCGATATAAGGCTTGATCAAACGCTCGCGCTCAGCGGCAGACAAGCTATCAGCGCCTTTGAGCTCGATGGTCTTGATCGGGAAGCAACGACTGTCCACCGGGGCGGCGGGCGTTGTGGGTTTGACTTCCTTGCCGGGCAGGTTCTTGAGCTCTTCAAGGCGCCGCTGCTGCTCTTCCAGCAGGCGATTTTGCCGCTCGCGGATCAGGTCCTGATCACCTGGCAGCGTCGCCGCCAGGGCACCGCTCGACACCAGGCAAAGCAAAAGACAGAGGCTCAACCGCAGCCGAGTCCGTAGCACTAATAAAGGCATATTCAATCCATCGAAAACAAAGGGCCAGGGAGGCCCACAATGAATGTGCGACGATCCAGGATGTTTAACGGCGGGTTAGCGCCGCGATTGTCACTGGATCGCCCGAGCAAACTAAAGAGGACATCACCTAAATAAGCCGAGGAAATATCCTACAAAAAAAGACCAAATTACCTACACGACTAGCTGTCCTGCCCCACCACAAGCTTCAACTCTGGCCGCCGCTCCTCACGGGACAGATGAGCCGTCACCGCCTGCACGCCGCCCTCCTGATCGTTATGAATCACCAACACCCCCGGCCGGCGCAGTTGTTCAAGCTCGCCCGCCGCCAGGCGGAAGCTCTCGCTCAAGCCGTGGTCAGTCAAGGCCTTGGTCGCCGCCCGGCGCTGGGCGAAGCGCTTGCCGCGCCGCTGCTGGTAACGCGCCCAGACAATCAGCAGCAGCGCATTGAACAGGGCGATCCACAGGTAGATCTGCAAAGTGTTCAGCGCAGCAAAGATCGGCGCCTCGATGCGCGGGCCGCCCTGGCTGTCGAGCATCGGCACCAGGCCGCGTACCAGCAAAATCACCAGCCCGGCCCAGGCCAGCAGGGTCAGGAAAATATCAATGGCCTGCATCACAGGCCGCTGGGGGGTACGGATCAGGTTCATGGCTTGACTTCCTTGGCAGGTGCCTTGATGCCGCGATCCGGGCTGACCCAGCGCGCGCGTTTTTGATGTTGGCGGAACAGGACTTTGGGGAAGCTGACCAGGGTGGTGAACAGGCTCACCAGCCAGAACACCAGCGGGTACCAGACGGTCCAGAACAGGGTTTTCCACAGGCCGCGCTCGTAGCGCCGGTCAATCATGATGCTCACGGCAAATTGCAGCAGGCACACCACCGCCAGCAGCAAGCCGGTGAAGGCCGGCGGCATCAGCGAGCCGACGGCGATCGCCTCGGGCAACGGCACGACTTTGCCCACGCCCCAGAAGATCACCGACAGCATGAAGGTGAAGGCCCAGCCGGTGGACAGGCAGTACTCGAACAGCAACGGCCACAGGTAGCGGTGGCGCCACTGCCAGATCCCGCGAATATTCTTGAACAGCACTTCGGCGCCGCCCTGGGCCCAGCGCAGGCGCTGTTTCCACAGGCCGCCGAGGGTTTCCGGCATAAGGATCCAGCACAGCGCGCGCGGCTCGTAGAAGATGCTCCAGTGGTCCAGTTGCAGCTTCCAGCTCACGTCGATGTCTTCGGTGATCATGTCGGTGCTCCAGTAGTCGACCCGGTCCAGGGCCGCCCGCCGAAACGCCACCACCACGCCGGACACGGTGAAGATCCGCCCGAAAACCCGCTGGGTACGCTTGATCAAGCCGATGATCGAAGAGAACTCGCCCACCTGCACCCGGCCGATCAAGGTCGAGCGTGTGCGGATGCGCGGGTTGCCGGTGACCGCACCGAGCCGTGGGTTGTCGAGCATCGGCGCCACCAGGTAGGCCGCGGCATTGCGGTCGAGCAAGGCATCGCCGTCGATGCACACCAGGTATTCACTGCGCGCCGCCACCGCGCCCATACGCAAGGCCACGGCCTTGCCCTGGTTTTGCGCCAGGTGCAGCACGCGCAGGCGCGGCTCTTGCAGCGCCAGGGCATCGAGCACCTCGGCCGTGTTGTCGCTGGAGCCGTCATTGATCGCGATCACTTCCAGGTTGCGATAACGCTGGGCCAATGCTGCGCCGATGGTCTCGGCGGCGTTGTCGCCTTCGTTGTAGCAAGGGATCAGGATCGAGATCAGCGGCTCGCCCTTGAGCGCCGGCGCCGGGGTGTCATCGGCCCAGGGCCAGTGGCGCTCCCAGTGCAGCCAGAAGTACAGGCCGCCGGCGATCCACAGCCCGGACATGAACAACGGGTAGAAAAACACGAACTCCATCAGGAACTGCCCGGTGACCAGGAAGATCAGGCCCAGGGGCACCCCCAACACCAATGCCAACACGAGAAGAGCAAGGATTCTGTCGAACATGAGTCAAGGATTCCATTTGTTGGAAAGGGCCGGACGCACGGTGTTCAGATCCGGCGAATTCTCCAGGAAGTTGTCGGGGTAGTAGCCAAAACTGCTGGCGCCCTGGCGCTTGAGCACGCCCATCCACTCGGCCATTTGCGCGCCGGAAAGATCCGGGGCGGCCGGGGTGCGCCAATCCTTGGCCTGTAGCTCGAAGACCGTGCGCTGCATCGCGCCGGGCCGGGCCTTGACCGTGGCCACGAGTTTTTCCAGCCAGGCGTTGGAGTTTTTCAGCGACTGGCCTTCCATCAACGGCATCGCCATGGGCGCGGTCCAGTCGTAGTGCTGGAGGAAGTCGTCGAGGTTCTGCGCAAACCAGGCTTCGCTGGCCGGGTTGAGCATCGGTTCGGCGAAGATATTGCGCGCGGTGAGCACTTCCGGGCCGCGCTGGGCGCGGACCTTGGCGGTCAGTTCATGGGTGAAATCGATCAGGTAGCGGCTCTTGAAACGGGTCCAGCGCTGCATCACCTCAGGGTCGGCGCGCAGCGCCTGGATATTGCCCGGCAGGCCATTGGCCGCGTAGGTTTGCAAGGCTTGGGGGCTGGCGTCTTCAAAGTCCGAGAGCACCGCGTCGTCGTGGAACAACACGCCGTGGATAGCACTGGTACGGGCCAGGTCTTCGTAAATTTCACCGATGATTTTGCGCACCTTTGGATCGAACGGCGACAGGCGCTGGTACTGTTTCGGGTCGACGGCCACCTTGCCGGCGGCCGGGTCCCAACGGGTGACGCGGGGCAGCTTGGCATCCAGGGCAAAGCTGAGCACGGGCATCCAGGCGTAGACCTTGACCAGGCCGCCACGGGTATGCAGCTGCCAGCTGACACGGTTGAACAGGTCGGCGCGCATCGGCAGATGGCGGTTGGGGAAGTACAGCGAACGCACCAGGCCATCGCCCTTGGGGTCGGCGAATGCCTGGAGGAACACCGTGTCGACCCCCATGTCCAGCACCCGCTGGACCAGCGCGTCGAGGTTGCGCGCCTCTTGGGCCTTGTCCGGGTCGTAGACATGATCGAGGTCCACATGCAGCACGCGCATCGGCGCTTTGACCTGTGCCGAGACCATGCTGTTGGCGAAATCTTCGGCATACGGGTCGTTGTCCACCAGAAAGCGCGGGCTGCTCATCAAGTTGCCGAGGTTGTCGAGGCCGTCCTCCAGGGTCAGGGCCATCTGGTAACCCTGCTCACCCACCACCGCCAGGGAGGTGCCATCCGCCGCCCCATACGGCCATACCCACACACGCGGCGCCTTGCCGGTGACCGCGCGGATCTTGTTGGAAATCGCCACCACGTCGGCACGCATCCGCGCCTGGAACTGCGCTTCGGACTCATAACGGTGGGTGGCCGGGTCATAGCGCCGGGTGGCGGCGGCCGGTTGCAGGTTGCCCTGGGGGTTGGCCAGCACGCCCTTGTGGCTGGCGTCGGTGTGGGCGGCGATCTCCACCAGGCCCGATTGCGCCACTTCGCGTACTTGTTGCCAGGTCAAAAATTCCGCGCGGTTACGCGGCACGCCGGCAAAATCCACCGGCTGGTTCAACGGCGTATCGACCCAACTGCCCACCGGCGCCAGCACAGCCGGCCACTGGTAGGCCCGCAAAATCGGCATCACACGGGTGTAGAAGCTCGAATAGCCGTCGTCGAAGCTGAGCATGATGGCTTTGGGCGGCAGCTGTGGCCCGCCTGCGCGGGCGGCGAGGACCTGGTCGACGCTGACCGCCTGGTAGCCGTTCTCGCGCAGCCAGGCCAACTGTTCGATCAGGCGTTCGGTACGCACCGCCACCACTCTTTGGTCGGGGTCGCGGTCGTTGACATCGTGGTAGGCAATGCCCAGGAAATGGTTTTTCGGCCACGGCGCTTCGTTGACCGGTTTGAGTCGTTCGGCAGGTGGCGTGAAAGGCGCGGGTGACTGGGCACAGGCACTGCTCAGCAAAAAACCCAGGGCCAGCAGGCAACGGGAAACAAGGGTCATGATCGGACTCTTCTAGAAACGGTAAGTGAGGTCGACGAGCAGGCGCACATCGCTTTCGCGCTCACCGTCATAAGGTCGGCTGATCCAGCTCAGGTTGGCGCCGGTTTCCAGTACGTCGTTCCAGCGATAACGCTGGCCATAACTGAGCAAACCGATTGCGCCGGTGGAGTAATCGCGCTGGCTGTAGCTGCCAGCACCGGCCTGGAACTGCTGACTCCACTGGGTTTCGTAGCGGTGATAGAGCACATGGTTGACGCTCACCGTGGGCAGCACGCTGAAGTCTGAGCGTGGGTTGAAATACGCGGCCTCTTCCTTGCTGTTGCGGCTGGTGCCGACTTCCAGGCCAAGGTCCACTTGCACATCCGGCGAGCGGTAGACGCCCTCGCGCCCGGTGAGCAACGCTTCGACACGGTCGTTGCCGTCGCTGAAGTGGGACGGGCTCAGCGCCAGTCTCCACTCACGGCTTTCATTGGCGCGCCAGCGGATAAAACCGCTGCCGCCGTTGGCGGTGACG
Source organism: Pseudomonas sp. GW821-FHT01D09 (assembly GCF_059422465.1). NCBI lineage: Bacteria > Pseudomonadati > Pseudomonadota > Gammaproteobacteria > Pseudomonadales > Pseudomonadaceae > Pseudomonas > Pseudomonas sp. GW821-FHT01D09. Next base: position 39,542 of record NZ_JBWKWY010000025.1, on the reverse strand, counting down.
TTGGCATTGAGTGCGCGCAACGGCGTGCTGGCGGCCAGGTAGTCAAGGCTGCCGCCGTACTGCCAGTGGTCGTTGATGTCACGGGCAATCGCCAGCCGCGCGCCTTGCTTGGTGCCTTTGCCGTAGGAGTGGTTGGAGACTTCGGCCTCCAGGGTCATGTCGCGGGTACGCCGCTCCACACCCAGGCGCTGCCAACGGTGGTGGCCCGTGCCTTCCTCAAAGTCGGCGGTGGCGTAGCCGATACCGCCGAATATCCGCCAGTCTTCATCGATGGGCGGGCTGTAGAGCAGGGTTTCGATTCCCCAGTCGCGGCTACCGGCAACCGCCCCGCCGCCATTACTTTTGCCGGTCTCGGCTTCGATGCGCAGCTCGGCCATCTCATGCACCTTGCGCAGGCGCTCAAGGCGTTGGACCTGGCGATTATCCGGGGCGCGGACGACTACGTCATCGGCCAGCACATCGAGCTGGCGCCACTCCTGCAGCACCAGGGCGTTGTAGCCTTGGGAGACTTCCAGGTCGATGTGGCGCGGGGTCTGGTTTTCGGCGTCCTTGAGGGCCCTCTCGGCACGCCGGGGCCAGGCGCGGGCGCGGAACATATCCGCCTGGGCCACACGCATGCCGACATTGCCGGGCGAGGTGCGCACCAGGGTCTCCAGGTTTTTTTCACTGGTTGGCAGATCGGCGCCGTAGGTCGCGGCCTGGGCTGCCAGTTGCTGGGCGTCCAGCCAGGCGTTATTGGGGTTCCCGAGAGTCAGCCCCTTGAGTTCAACCCGAGGGTTTTGCGTGCTCGCCAGGTGGTTTGCGAAGGCACGGGCTTCGCTGGTCTGGTCGTTTTCCAGCAAGGAGTAGTAAAGGGCAGTGCCGTCTACAACCTGGTTGCTGGGGTCGGCATCCGGCGCGGCCACCGCCTGGCGATACAGCGGCGCGGCCTTCTCGGGCAAACGTTGGTCGAGATAGGCCGCCGCCACCCAGCGCAGGGCGTAGTTGGGCAGTTGCACGCCCTGGGCGTCCAGGGCTTCGTAGTCGTGGATCAGCTCGGCGGTGCGCGCACGGGCCTTGAGCGCGCCCAGGCGGTCGATGCGCCAGCGCACCACATCGTCATGGGCACTGGCGTCCGGGCCCCAGGTGGCGAGCAGTTGGTCGTAATCCTTGAGGGCACGGTCGGCGATCACAAAGCGTTCGCTTTCACTGCGCGTCGGGAATTCAGCCAGGCGTACGCGTTCGGCAGCCAGGTCGCCTTCCAGGCGGCGCTGGATCACCGGGTCCAGCAGGCCCGGGTGGCGGGCGCTCAGGCGCAGGGCCGGCTCAGGCATACGGGCACGTTGCAGGGCAATGATGTATTCGCGCACCACCTCGGGCCGGTCGCCGGCGCGGATAAACGCCTGGTCGAACTCGAACAGTGAAGCAAACGGCTCCCCGGCCCGGGCCAATGCATAGCCCAGGGTCATGCGCCGCTCGACATCCTCGGGCTTGGCCGTCACCAGGGTGCGGGCACGCTGTACGGCTTCGGCGGTTTTGCCGCCATCGGCCAGGGTCAGGGCCAGGCCCAGTTGCAGGTCCGGGTTGTTCGGTTCGCGCAGCAAGGCCTGGCGATACACCGCCTCGGCAGGCGCCCAGCGCTGTTGATTGCGGTAGGTGCGGGCCACGACGGTCAGCGCTTGGGGGGTCAGTTGGCGTTGGCGCCCCTGGGTTTCATAAACCTTGAGTACTTCGTCATCCTGGCGTGCCCAGCTGGCAATCAGCAGGTGATCGCTGACCTGGCCAGAGGTCTGGCGCTCGGCAGGCAATTGGCGCAGCAGGTTGAGCGCCGGGGTGTAGTGACCGGTACGGGCCTGGCGAATCAGGGAATCGTAGGCAGGATCGGCCACGGCCAGGGTCGGCAGCAACAAGGCGGCACCGATCAGTAGACGCAGTCGGCCAGGGCCGGAGGGGCAGAAATTACGCAGCATGTCGTCAGCTTCCTTACTCGGAAAGCTGTAGCGATAGGTTCGCCTGTACAACACACATCAGGCCGCCGGTGTCTGATGACCCGGCCAAGCTTTCCTGGGGTGTAATATCCCTGAGCGGGGTAAGGAATAGGACAAATCAGTACAATTGTTCAGAATCGTCCTACAAGCCAGTGAAGATCAAATGTGGGGCTTGGGTGGGAGCTCCCACATTTTGGTTCGGTGTTGGCCTACAGAGCCTTACTGCGCGCCGCTGACTGCCCCCAGCTTGCCGAGTACGCCGCCGATAAACTGCTCGACGGTCATTTTCTGGCCATTGAAGGTCACTTCATTGTTGGCGTAGTGCAGCTTGGCCAGGATGTCATTGCCTTCCAGGGTCGCCAGTTGCGTGCCCACGGCCATGTTGCTGAGCATCTCGCTGGCCATCTGCGATTGCTGCTCGATGGCTTTCGGGTCGGTCACGCCACCGATCTGCGCTTGCAGGCCGGCCACGTCAGCGATCATTGGCTTGGACAGGGTCAGGTTGGCATCCAGCAGGGTGATCATCTGCTTACCCAGTTCAACCGGCGGCAACTCCATGGTGGACGGCTTGGTCAGGTCCACCACCAGGTTGAAGCGGCTTTCGCCATTGGCGGTCTTGAGGGACAGGTTTTCCAGGGCCACTTGTGGTTTGGCGGCCAACAGCTGCTCCACATTGGCCTGGGCCAGCACTTGTTCGGCTTCGCTCAGTTGCAGCTCGGGGATCGGTTGGCCGGCCGCTTGAGCGGCCTGCACCGGTTGCATTTTGTCTTGATACAACTTGGTCAGCACCATGGTTGCCGGCACGTCGATGTTCTTCATGCTCACGGCCATGGCCGCCGAACCCACGGGTTTGCCCTGGTAACCGATCTCGGCGATTTTGTAGTCGACACGGCCGCTGAGGTTGTTGTCCCGGGTCTCGCTGCTGTCTTTCTGCTCGAAGCCTTTGACGGTCAGCACCGCTTGTTGCGGGCCGAAGGTGAACTGGGTGTTGCTCAGCTCGATGGTGTTCTGGCCGACGTAGAAGCCGAAACTGCTCTTGGACAGGTTGCTGGCCACGGTCAGGCCGTTGAGGTGCGCCTGGAACGGTGCGCCATCCGGGTCGACCAGGGCGACCTTGAGAGCATCCATGTAGCCATTGACCTTGATCTCTTCACCCTTGGCGGTGTTGAAGTAATCAAGTTTCAGGCCCGAAAAATTAACGCTGGTGGTAGCGTCCTTGAACTCCAGGGGCAGCAGTTCCAGGTTGCCGCTCACCGAACGGTTGAAGGCGATGTTGGCCACGCCCTTGATCGGCGAAACGTCTTGGGTGGCGGCGAACCATTTTTCGGTGGTCGGGTTCTTCTCCAGCGCCAGGTGGCTGGTGGCCAATACCGGCCACCACTTCAGGGTGACCAGGCGCGAGACTGGCAGCGGGCCGTGTTCGATACGGTCGACAAACAGCAGTTCACTGTCTTTGTGCTCTTCGCCGAACACCGCGCCCTGGGCCTTGAGGCGGAAGTGACCGGTGCTGCTGAACCAGCCGCGATCCAGCGAGACCATTTCCAGGGTCACTTGGCCATCGATGCCGGCCATGGAACGTTCCATTTCCTTGTTGACGTCTTCAATCGAGGTTTTCAACACCCCTTCCAGCTGAGTGCCGGTGTACCAGGCGCCACCGGCACTGACCACGCCGACGGCGGCAACAAAACCCAAGAGTACAACGGCTGATTTATTCATGAAGTGTCCTGATCCAATCCTGTGCGAAGTGGGCTGTCTTCCCTGAACCCCGAAGTGGGGCGTCGGCTCAAGCCCGCCGAAAACCGGGGCAAGGTTAGCACTGGCGAGGGGACTTGTCGCAAGGCCCGGCACCGACAAGGCGCGGCGGGGGGTCAGGAATATTCCATCTCGATCTCATCAAGTTGATGATCAAAACTCTTCAGCCGTGCGGTCCAGGTGTACACCAGCACTTCAAACTCGCGGTGAATCACCGCATTGCCCGGGGTATCGGCCTTGGGGTCGTAGAAGTCCAGTTGGTAACGCTCGCGGGCCATGGCCGTGGCGACATCGGACAGCTCCCGGGCGTTGTTCAGCCAATGCCGCCCTTCGGCCACTTGCCGGTCGAGTACCACGCATTGTTGCTTCAAGGCTTCGAGGCTTTTTTCCAGGGGGGTGCCGGTCAACTCGCCCATGACTTCCTGGAACGTGCGCCCCGGCTGCCAGTAGCTGCCCCAGAAATAGCGGTCGAACACGGTTTCGACCCGGCGCAGGGCAACCTTGGTGTCCCAGATCGCCACCCGCGTCTTGCCTTGTTCGAGGATTTTTTTCTGGGTGCGCTGGCCCTGGTAGGACGCCCAGGCCACCATGCCGACAGACAATGCGGCGATCAGCGCGCAGGCGCTGTCGAGGAACACCATGGCCTTATCCAGTTGATGGGCCAGCATGACGCCGTAAAAGTAAGTCGCCGATAACAACACCAGTGCGAAGAGCACGCACCAGAACGCGGGAGCATAAGGGTTTTTCATTATTGGAATCCCCATGAGCAACGCAGGCAGTGATCAGCGGGCCATCACGCAAGCCCGACTGATCAAAGCATAGCAATCGCCTCAGGGTTTGCCGGGTTCTGTGCCTTGCGTTCGTCCGCTTTCCCAGCCACCGCCCAGGGCCAGGAACAGGTCGATCTGACTCATGGCTACCTGGCTATTGGCCTGGGCCAGTTGCGCACGCATATCGGTGTAGGTGCGCGTGGCTTGCAGGTCGGCGAGGAATGACTCGCGGCCGGCCTGGAAGAAGCGGTGCGTCTGGTCGGCGGCCTGTTGCGCCGACTGCTCGGCCTCGGCCAGGGCATCGCGGCGCTGCAATTGCGCGGTGTATTGCGCCAGGCCCGTCTGGGTCTCGCGGATGGCGTTGAGCACCACCCCGTCGAAATGCGCCAGGGCGCCCTGGGTCGCGGCTTCGGCTTCATGGATGCGCGCACGCGAGCCGTTGGACGGCACCGTCCAGCTCAACAGCGGGCCGAAGCCCCAGCGGTTGGTGGCCGGTTTGCCGAGGTTGTCGATAATGCCCACGGTGCCGATGGAAGCGCCGATGCTGATATCGGGGTACAGCTCGCCAGTGGCCACGCCAATGCCCGCCGTTGCGCCGGCCAGCTGGCGTTCGGCCTGGCGCACGTCGGGGCGGCGCTTGAGCAGGGTGGCGCCATCGCCCACCGGCAGCAACTGGGCGATATGCGGCAGTTCGGCGCAATCGCCGGTGCCGGTGGGCAATTGGTCCAGGGGCTTGGCCAGCAGCATCGACAGGCGGAACAACCCGGCCTGGCGCGCCGCCTCAAAGCGCGGCAGTTCGGCGCGCAAAGACTTGAACTGGGTTTGCGAACGGGTGACCTGGGTTTCATCGCCACGCCCGGCATCGCGCAGGCGCTGGGTCAGGCGCGTGCTTTGCGCTTGCAGGTCGAGGGACTGGCGGGCGATGTGCAGCTCTTCGTTGGCCGCGCACACCTGGGTGTAGGAGCGCACCACGTCCGCCACCAGGGTGATGCGCGCGATATCCACGGCGGCCTGGGTCGCGTCGGCATTGGCCTGGGCGCCTTCGATGCCGCGCTGCAGGGTGCCGAACAGGTCGAACTGATAGGAGGTGGTGAGGCCGATATCACCGACATTGGCCACCGGCACCTTGTCCGCCTGCAAGAAAGCCTCGCCGGACTCCTGCAAACGCTGGGCGCCAAGCTTGACCCCGCCGCTCCAGCCGCCCGCTGATTGCGCCTCCTGCACCTGGAAGCGCGCCCGTTGCAGGTTGGCCGCCGCCACGCGCAAATCGGTGTTGGAGGCCATGGCCTGGCGCACCAGTTCATCCAGGCGCGGGTCCTGGTACAACTTCCACCAATCGGCGGGCACCGGGGCCGAAACGACGTGATTGCCCTGCCCGGCCAGTTGGCCTTGCAGGTCGCCACGCTGGACTGCCGCCTCGTCCGGCACGTGGTAGTCCGGGCCCACCACCTGGCAGGCGGATAGCAGCAGCCCCAGCCCGGCGCTCGCCAGCAGTCGCTTCATGGCTGGTCTCCGGGCCGGGGCTGGTCATCGATGATCGAGACGGTGGCGGTTCGCCCGGCAATCATGCGGAAATCCGCCGGCACATCGTCAAAGGCAATACGCACCGGAATCCGCTGGGCCAGGCGCACCCAGCTGAACGCCGGGTTGACGTTGGGCAGCAGGTTGGCACCGCTGGTGCGGTCGCGGTCTTCAATGCCGGCGACGATGCTCTGCACATGCCCGCGCAAGCGCGCGTTGTCGCCAATCACGCGGATATCCACGCGTTGGCCGACATGGATGCCGTCCAGTTTGGTCTCTTCAAAGTAGCCGTCGATGTGGAAGGAGTTGCTGTCCACCACCGACAACACCGGGCGCCCGGCGGTCACGAACTCCTGGGCCCGGGGCGCACGGTCGTTGACGTAGCCGTCCACCGGGCTGCGGATCACCGAGCGGTCGAGGTTGAGCTGGGCGCTGTCCACCGTTACCTGCGCTTCGGCCAGGGCCGACTGGGCGCGGGCCACGCGGGACTGGCTTTCTTCCAGTTGCTCGCTGGCCACCAGGTTGCCCAGGCCACGGTTGCGCCTGGCTTCGCGCTGGGCCTGGGCCAGGGTTTCCTGGCGGTCGGCCACGGCGGCCTGGGCCTGGCGCAGGGCAAGCTTGAAGCGGTCCTGGTCCACCGAAAACAGCACCTGGCCCCGGGTCACCAACTGGTTGTCGCGCACGTCCACTTGCTGGATCAGCCCGGACACGTCCGGGGCGATCTGCACGATGTCGGCGCGGATATGCCCGTCGCGGGTCCAGGGGGCGAACATGTAGTACATCACCATGCGCCAGACCACGACGCAGGCGAAGGTCACTACCAGTAGCGTCAGGACCACACGGCCGATCGTCAAAAAAGGTTTTTTCATGTCATCAGGTATCGACTGAGTGAGTCCACCGCGCCCAGCAACAGCGCGTAGAGGGCCACATTGAATAATGCCCGGTGCCAGACCAGGCGGTAGAAGTGGACGCGGGTCAACAGCCCGTGCACCACCAGGTAAAAGCCATACGTAATGCCCATCAGCACCAGCAGCGTGGGCAGGAACACCCCGCTGATATCCAGGTCACCGATCATAGAGGCGCTCCATCGGGTAACGGCGCGTCCATCTCGCCGGTGCTGACAAACTCCACGCCGGGCAACAGGGCCAGGCGCAAACCACTGAGGGCATGCAACAGGTGCAGGCGGGTTTCGCCCTCGCCTTGCAGGCCCTGGCCATTGAGGGCGCGGCGAGTGCGGTCCAGGGTCATCAGCAGAGCACCGGGGGCCGGCAGGCGCTCGCCGGCCTTCAGGCACGCCTCGAAATACACGCCGACCTCGGCCACCACCTGGTCGAGCAACTCCCGTGGCACGCCCAGGATGCGGGGGGCGTAGGCCAGCAGGTCGAGCAGGTTCAGCGCCACGCGCACCTCGCGCAGGGCGATGCCGGTGTCCTGGCCGGTCATGGCCAGGCGCGGCAGGTGCTGCATCAGCCGATCGAGTATCTGCACCCCCAGCCGTCGGTGCTCGGCGAGGGTGGCCGGTTGCGTAAGGCCGACGATATCGCGCCAGCTGAAACGGGTCAGGCGCTTGGCTGCCAGTTCGGCGCCAAAGGGCCGGGCGATCAGGGTCCAGACAAAGGCAAACAACAGGCCTACGGGGCCGGCGAGGTTGGCGTTGGCGAAGCTTAAAAAGTCCGCGTCGTAGGCGCCCTGGATGCTGATAAAGGACGATGTGTTGACGATGGTCAGCAGCATGCCCAGGTAGAAGCGCGGTTGTACCGTCAGGGTGCCGACCCAGATAAAGGGCACGGCGAAGGCCAGCACCAGCATCGGGAAATCATGCAGGTTGGGCAGGATCAAAAACAGGTAGAGGCTGGCGAACAGCACCGACATCGCGGTCCAGAAAAAGAACCGGTAGATCTGCGGCGCCGGGTCGTCCATCGAGGCGAAGAAACTGCACGCCACGGCCGCGAGGATCACCGCGCTGCCACCGTCGGTCCAGCCCAGCAGAATCCACAATACCGAGGCAACGATAATCGCACTGACCGTGGAGAACGCCGAGTAGAGCATCAGGCCACGGTCAAGGAATGGCGTCAGCCGGCCCAGGCGCCAATGGCGGTAGACCGCGCGCCACGGCGCCTGGTTTTCACTGTGGATGGCGGCTTGCAGGCTGCGGCAGTCTTGCCACAGGTCGATCCACTCGCCGAGGCGATACAGCGCGTTGGAAAACAGCAGCTGATGACGGTCGTCCAGGGCCTCGGCGGCGGGTTGCAGGGCTTCGAGCTGGTCTCGCAGGGCGCGCCAGCGCTCCACCGGCGCCTCACGGGTGGTGCTTTGCAGCCACTCGGTGGTGGCCGCCAGCAGCGGCGCGAACTTGCCGACCAGCTCCGGGGTACGGCGTTCCAGGGCATACAGCGCGTCATCCAGGGCATCCACCACCGGCAGCAGATGGATCATGCGCCCGCGCAGCTCCTTGGTGTTGCGCACCGTTTGCGGCCGTGCGCCTTCGTGGGGCAGTTGGCCGATCATCAATTCCAGAGTGTTGAAGGTCGCCACCATGCCGCCGCGCAGGCTGCTGACTTCCTCGGGCTGCACGTTGCGCGTGAGGAAACGCTGGCTGTAGACCGTCGCGTCGGCAAACCATTTGCGCACCGAGTCATCGAACACCGGTGCCAGGCGCCGTGGCCAGAACATCGCGCCGACCACTGCTGCCACGGCGATGCCGAGGAAGATTTCTTCGGTGCGCGCCTCGGCCACATCCCACACCGCCAGGGGGTTATCCACCACCGGCAAGGCGATCAGCGGCAAGGTGTAGCCCGCCAGCATCAGGGCGTAACTGTTGGCGGTGCGCAAATGCAGGGACAGGAACAGCAAGATGCCGGTCCACAACGCAATCACCACCACCAGCAGGAACGGTGTCTGCACAAACAGCGGCACGAAAAACACCGCCGCCATCGCTCCGAGCAACGTGCCGATTGCGCGGTACAAGGCTTTGGAGCTGGTGGGCCCGACAAACGGGCTGGACACGATATACACCGTGGCCATCGCCCAATACGGACGTGGCATTTGCATGAGCATGGCGATATACAAGGCGATCATCGAGGCGGCAAAGGTGCGCACACCGTAGAACCAATCCCGGGCCGGCGGCACGCCGGTAAAAAATCCGTTCAAGAAGCCACGACCACGGGCGGCAGGCTGGCGTCTTCAAACGCACGCAGCACACGCAACGCCACGGCCAGATCGGCAGGCGTCAGGTCCGCCAGCACTTCATGACGCAGGCGTACCAATTGCACTTCCACCGCCTGCACCAACGCCCGGCCACGCTCGGTCAGGCTCAAGGCCTTGGCGCGGCGGTCGTGCTGGTCTTCGGCACGGCACACCAGCCCTGCGCTGCACAGTTGGTCGAGCAGGCGTACCAGGGACGGGCTTTCCATCCCCGAGGCCTGGGCCACCTTGACCTGATGCACACCGTCGCCGAGACGGCCGATCATCAGTAAAGGCACGGCACAGGCTTCGGAAATACCGTAGCTCACCAGCGTGGCCTGGCAGATTCTGCGCCAGTTACGGGCGCCCGCCACCATGCTGCTGCTGAGGCTCATATGTAGGGTTTCGAGGGTTTGAGGCACGGGATCATTCGCATACAGTTAGTTTGCTAACTATCAATATGGTGGAGGAATGGAATCTCGTCAAGTTTTGATACAAATTCACAGATAGGCGGTGGGACCACCCAAATAAAGCGCCCACCCTGTGGGAGCTGTCGAGCCCTAGCGAGGCTGCGATGGCGGCGGTACTGCTTGCATTGATGTTGGCTGATCCACCGCTATCGCAGCCTCGCTGGGGCTCGACAGCTCCCACATTCGATTGCCGCTATCTTGAACAATGAGTTCACTTAAGCACGGCCGCTGCGCAGCAGCACATTCAGCTCATCCACCACTTCCGCCCAATCCGCATCCTCCAGAATTTCTTCGCGCAAAAACGCCTTCTGGCTCTCCGTCCAGAAAAACGCATCTTCAAGTTTCAACTCCGGCTTGAGCGGTGAATGCACCGCAACAAAACGCTCAATGTTGGTGGCGTCATCGGGCAGCCCGAGTTGCTTGAACAAGGACGGCAGGCTGTGAACAGGCGATTGCATGACAACTCCAAAAATAAGTGATCGCCCACAGTCTAGACCGATAAAGCCCACAGATTGGCGGCCACCCATGCAACATTTTGCAATGTTCACGCTATCATCCCCATCTTTAGCCCAGCGGCATTCACGGACTCCCGGAATAAGGACAATTCATGCGCATCGGTCTTCTGTCATCCCTGACCCTGGCACTGTGTGCCGGCGTTTCCCTGCAAGCCCAGGCCAGTGGCGACGACTCGTGCTACCCCGACTGGCGCGTGTCCCGGGATTCGCTGACCGCCTGCAGCAACATGCCGTTCCTGAGCCCCGGCAATGACAGCCGGACCAACCTGCGCCTGTTGCTCGCGGCAAAAAAGCATGCGCCCCTGACCCCCAATGCGCTGGGTGAAGACGACCTGGCCCAGGGCTTTGGCCCGGTGCCGTTCCCGGTGTATCGCCTGGTGCCCCACCCGCCCGAGGGGCCGACACGCGAGGAACAAGGCGCGGAACTTGCGCAGCTGCTGGCCTCGCTGGGCATCCAGCGCGAGGCCACGGCGGCGGCAGGCGACCAGTTTTTGTGGGGCGAAGGCAGTCGCTGCCGCAGCAACAATGTGCAGAGTGCCACTGACTTTGTGCGCCAAGTGATCAAGGCCGATGTGCCGGCGAATGAGCGGGCGCTGCTGGCCAATGCACGCCTGAAGTTGCTCGGCACCTGCGACTGGCAGGGCGAAGTGTTGCTGGAGCCGCAGTTGATCACGTCCACCCAGGGCCGCGAACTGACCACTTACCTGCTCGCCGCCTCTGACTTTTACAGCGGGCGCTTTGTCTATGCCGAGCGCGGGTTTGCCGCCGTTACCGTCACCGCGTTGCCGTGGCTGAAGGAAACGGCGGTGTACATGATCGCCCGTGCGTCGCTCAACCATGCCCAGGAAAACGCCTTCGATGAATACGGCATGCCCCAGCGCGAGGCTGTGGATAAGTCTGCCCTGGAAGAAGCCGAGCACAGCTTCCTCAGCTACCTGAAAACTTATCCACAGGGTGAATATGCCGCTTCCGCGCGCGGCCTGCTGCGCCGGGTGCACTGGTTGACCGGCGATGCAACCCGCCTGGCGGACGACTACGCCTGGCAACTGACCGAGGCCAGCGATGCCGAGCGCAACGGCTCCATCGATGAACTGGTGGAAGAAACCGACAACAAACTGCTGACCCACTACGCCGAGACCATCCGCAACCCGTTGCTGCTGGTGATCAACGACCTGATGTGGATGCGCGCCAACAACCCGCCCAAGCTGACCCGCGCCATTCTCGACGGGCAAAAGGCCGCGTTTGCCAATGAACCGGCGCTGTACGACTACCTACAGGCGGCGTTCGCCCTGTATGTCGAGCACCAACCCGACCAGGCCTTAAAGCGCCTGCCGCAAGACGTACCCTCGAGCCTGGATTACTTCACCTTCAGCCAGCAGACCCTGCGCGGCCTGGCCCTGGAAGCCAAGCAGGACTGGAATGCCGCCCAGGCACTGTGGCTGCAACTGCTGCCACTGGCCAAGCAGCCCCTGCAGCGCGACCAACTGGAACTGGCGCTGGCAATGAACTACGAACGCAGTGGTCAAGTGGCCAAGGTGTTCGCCACCGACTCACCGATCCAGACCCCGCAAGTGCGCTATAGCCTGCTGCGCAGCGTGGCCGGCCCCGAGTTGCTGCGCCAGCAGATCAGCCAGGCCAGCGACCCGCTGGAGCGCAGTACTGCGCAATTTGTCTTGCTCTACAAAGACCTGCTGCGTGGCCAGTTCGCAACCTTTGCCGAGGACTTGCAACAACTTCCGGCCTCCCCGGCGGCTGACAAGCTCGGCACCAGCCTGGGCTATGTGTACGACGGTGGCCAGGCGCTGACGTTGTTCCGCTGGAGCGGCGACAAGGCGGCCTCCGGCTACACCTGCCCAACCATCGCGCAAACCGCCAGCACCTTGCAGGACGACGCAAGAAACCCACACGGCCTCAACTGCCTGGGTGAGTTCATCCTGCGCAACGGCCTGGACGGCATGCCACTGGAAGAAGCGCGCTCGGCCGGCAGCCTGGGCAGCACCGCATCGGCCTTCAAAGGCGAAACCTTCTCGCGGCTCGACGGTTACCAACAGGTGATCGCCAACCCCAAGGCGCCCCGTGACGACAAGGCCTACGCACTGTTCCGGGCAATCAACTGCTATGCACCTTCGGGCTATAACAGCTGCGGTGGCGAAGATGTCGACAAAGCGGTGCGCAAAGGCTGGTTCCGCCAGTTGAAAACCGGGTTTGCCGACACCCAGTGGGGCACGTCGCTGCAGTACTACTGGTGAAACACTTGTGGCTAGGCTTGCTGCTGTTGGCGAGCCCGGCCTTCGCCACCGTCGACGCCCACGACTATGACGCTTTCTGGCTGTGGAGCGGCGTCGCGCCACAGCCGGTGCTCAAGCAGGCCAAGACCCTGTATATCCTCCAGGGCCAGATCAACTCCACCCGCCGCCAGCCCGAACGCGGCGTGCAGTTCATCGCCCAGGGCATGAGCGTGCCGCGCATCCGCCAGGGCGAGGTGTGGGTCGTCTACCGCGCCCACACCTTGCGCTGGCCAGAGCCGGTCTACACGAAACTGCTCGGGCAGGTGCAACGCTGGCGCGCAGCGGGCAACCCGGTGGTGGGCATCCAGATCGACTTCGACGCCCGCACCCAATACCTGCACGAATACGCCGCCTTCCTCAAAGACCTGCGCCAGCGCCTGCCAAAGGATTTGCGCCTGAGCATCACCGGCCTGATGGACTGGAGCAGCAACGCCGACCCGGCCGCCATCGCCCAGCTCAAGGGCGTAGTGGATGAAGTGGTGGTGCAGACCTATCAGGGCCGCCACAGCATCCCCGATTACGCGGCGTACCTGCCCCGGATGAACCGGCTGGGAATGCCGTTCAAGATCGGCCTGATCCAGGGCGGGGAATGGCAGGAGCCCGAGTATTTGCAGGGGAGTGAGTGGTTTGGGGGGTATGTGGTGTTTTTGCAGAATCCGCCAAGACCTTGACACCATTGCAACGTCCGTGCAATACATTGTCCACAGTCCATGGACAGTGGACGGATCAGGCCGATTGCAAATGAAAAGTCAAGATATCGTAATCCTCTTCAAGTTGATCAGCCTGAACCTCCAAACCAGAGGGGAGCGGGTCAAAAAACGCAATTTCACTGTCTCCCTTGACCATGACGAGGCCATGGATCGGGTGCCGATTGATTCCCAGGATTATCTGGATCGCTTCCTTGACCTGCGCATGACGGGAAATATCGAGAAAGTCGACCTCTCACAGGGCCAGCGCTGGGAGGGATGGGAAGATATTGAGGAGGACGCGACCCCACCGAATATGGAGAGTTACTCCGTCCGAGCACTCGCGGCTTCACTGGCATTCAGTAAAAGTGAGGTATCCAATTCGCTGAATCGCTGCCGTGACATCGGCCTTATTCATACCGACCGCCTGAGCGGTCTACCGATTGTCAGGGCCCAAGCGCTTCTGGATTTCGTGAAATATGGGGTGCGCTATGTGTTCCCTGCCAAACCAGGCGCGATCGTGCGAGGTATCCCCACAGCATTTGCCGCGCCGATTATGGCCGGCAAAGTCCTGACTGGCGGCGACCTCATTCCTGTGTGGCCAGACGCTTATGGAAAGAACAAGGGTCAGGCAATCGCCCCCTTGTACAAAACCGTTCCTGGAGCCGTGAAAAAAGACGAACTGCTTTATCATTTTCTGGCTCTCGTAGACGCCATTCGTATTGGAGGCCCGCGAGAAACCAAGGTCGCAGACGCCATGCTGCGGGAGTGGATCCTTTGAACTCAACCAAAGCAATGATGCTGCTGATGCTCGAAGAGGTCGCCCAAGCCCTGGGCGAAGAACTGAGGGACCAGGTGGCCTTTGTCGGGGGATGCACAACCGTCCTGCTGATCACCGATCAATACACCCAAGAATCGATTCGCGGCACCCTGGTTTCTTGCGGCGAAGCTGCAGGCTTATCAGGGCCGGGGTCATGGCGATGTGCTGATGTCCAACGATATTGAAGACATCGTTGCCCTACTGGATGGCCGGGAAGAACTGCTTGAGGAAACAAAACAGGCGCCTGCTGCATTACGACATTTCGTCAGCGAACAACTTGGCGCATTGCAGAGCCTCACAGCCTTCCATGATGTCATCCAGAGCACTGCCCAAAACGCCGAGCGCGAGTCGCTGATTCACGAGCGCATCAATACGCTGATTGCCCATGGGATACACGCTTGATCCTACATTCGAGCGTCACCCGACAAGGAACCGGAAGAACAGAAAACCGCGATGTCACAGGCTCTGCGGACAACAGCGGCATATACCTCTACGTGATAGCAGACGGCACCTCCAGGCCCGGCAGTGAAAAGCTGGCAACCGCTCTGACTGGCGGCCTGCTGAAGTCTTTTTCCAACGCAAGGCCAGCAAGCATTTCTTGCCTCGACACAGCTCTTGAATTGACGCTGTCCTCGCTCAGCGCAATACGTTCAACATTCTGCCCTGACTACCCCTTTGCATCAGCCAGTTACCTCGCGTTACTGGTGCTTGGCGATACTGCTCTTTCAATACATGCAGGGGACTGCTGCCTGGGATTGCTCGATAAAGAAAAAAACCTGAAATGGCTGACCGCTCCCCACTGCGGCCCCAATTGGAAGGGCAACTTGAGCCACACCGCCATCGCCAACAACCCGGCCCGCAAAACGCTGCTCAATTGCATGAGCCATCGCAGACCACATGAGCCACAGGTTCAATCCTTGGACGTTGTACCTGACACAAGATGGATTTTGGCCACCGACGGTTTTTGGGCCGAACTCTCCATCGAAGACCAGTTCAAGGCGATAGAAGAGTCCAGTCTTGAAGGCTGCCCAGGTGAGGACGATTGCACCTTTATGTTGCTAATGCCTTAGGGGCGACACGTCGCTATCGCCAGCTTGCCGGCCCCTACCATGACAGTGCCTTACCAGTCGTAAGTCAGGCTCGACACCACCGTACGCCCTTCGCCGTAGTAGCAATCCAGGTCGCTGGTGCACTGCGACACGTAGGTTTTATTGGCAAGGTTCTGCACGTTCATCGCCAGCTTCACGCCTTTGAGCTTGAGGGGCGAGGCGCCCAGGTCGTAGCTCAGGCTGGCATCGTAGACGGTGTAGGACGGCACCGTGAACGCGCCGGCAACGTAGTCACCCATACTGCTGCGCGAGTAGCGGGCACCCAGGCCGACGCCGAGGCCGGCCAACGGGGTGTCGCCGATCACGCTGTAGTTGACCCACAGCGCTGCCGTCAGGGGTGAGATACCGGCCGGGTGGCGGCCTTCGCGACCTTCGTTGTCCTTGGTGTACTTGATGTCGTTGCGCGCCGCCGAAGCGATCACATCCCAGGCATCGTTCAACACTGCCTTGGCTTCAAACTCGACGCCGCGCGAACGCATGGCACCGCTCTGACTGCTGAAGTTGGTGAGCGGAATGGCCGTCAGGATATTTTCCTGGTCCAGTTGATAGACCGAGACCTGCACAAAACTTTCCTGGCCCGGTGGCTGGTACTTCACGCCGACTTCGTACTGGTTGCCGGTGGACGGGTCGAAGGGCTTTTGGTTGGCATCGGTGCCGGACAGCGGCAGGAAGGATTCCGAGTAGCTGATAAACGGCGCCAGGCCGTTATCGAACAGGTACACCAGGCCCGCACGGCCGGTGAAGGCCTGGTCCTTGCTGCTGGTGCGGTCGTCGCTCAGCGGCGCCTTGTTGACCACATTGGCCCAGTCATAGCGCCCGCCGAGCACCAGCGCCCATTGGTCCCACTTGATCTGGTCCTGCACATACAGGCCGGTTTGGGTGATGGTGTTGTCCCAGCGATAGGGTTGGCCGAAATTCAGCGGCTGGCCATACACCGGGTTGAACAGATCGATGATCGGCGGGTTGCGGTCATAGAGGCCGAGGAACCTGGAGTTGGAGTGGTAGTAATCCAGGCCCACGATCAGGGTGTGGGAGAACTCGCCGGTGGTGAATTCGGCCTGGGCGATGTTATCCACGCCAATCACTTTGTTGTTCTGCCTCCAGTCCACGCCGAAGCGTTGCAGGTAGCGTTGATCCATGGCGCCAGTGGTCGGGTTGGCGACAAAACGGTAGCCGTGCAACGGCGCCACATAGCGGTCGTCCACTTCGGCATAGCGCGCGTTTTGCTTGAGGGTCCAGGTGTCGTTCAGGCGATGGGACAACTCGTAGCCGAAGGCAAATTGTTCGCGGTTGTACTGGTTGACGCCTGGCTCGCCGATAAACACATCACGGTCGATCTTGCCGTTAGGGTTGCGCCAGACCGTGCCGGACGCCGGCAGGCCCTGGGCTTCGGGCACGCCCTTGTCTTTCTGGTACTGGGCAAACAGGGTCAGGCTGGTGTCGTCGTTGGGCCGCCAGGTCAGGCTGGGCGCAATGAATTGGCGGCGGTTCTCGAAGTAGTCGATCTCGCCCTGCTCGTCCTTGAGGCGCCCGGTGAGGCGATAGAAGAATTGGCCTTGATCGTCCAGCGGGCCGCTGAGGTCGATGGCCGCGCTTTTGTGCTCGTAGGTGCCGGCTTCGAGCACCACCTGGCGCACCGGGGTCTCGCTGGGGCGCTTGCTGACCATATTGACGATGCCGCCCGGCTGGTTGTGGCCGTACAGCACCGATGCCGGGCCCTTGAGCACTTCGATGCGCTCCAGGGAATAGGGCTCGATCTGCAACGCACCGCCGGTACTGCCGCCGCCATAAGGCAGGTGCAAGCCGTCGAGGTACAAGGGGGTGGGCGAGAAGCCACGGGAGGTCGGCTCGTCGAACAGCTTTACCCGGTCGGAGAAGCCCCCGGCACTCATGCCAGGGGTGTAGAGCAGCGCCTGGGTCACGCTTTGTGCGCCACGCGCCTTGATTTCGGCGGCGGTGATCACGTTGATGGTCTGGGGGATTTCCACCAGTGCCGCATCGGTCTTGCTGCCCGTGGCGCTGCGGGTGGCGACGATGCCATCGACCGGGCCCCAGGCGTTTTCCGGGGTCTGCTGGGCGCTGATCTGAGTTGCACCCAACTGCACCGAACCGTCCCCTGCAAGGGCCTGCACCGACCAGCCGTTCCCGGCCTGCATCGCCACCAGGCCGCTGCCGGCCAACAAATGCTCCAAGCCCGGGCCGGTGGCATAGCGGCCCTGCAAGCCAGGGCTGCGTTTGCCGGCAGTCAGTGACGCATCCACCGAGAGCAAAATCCCCGAGGCGCTGGCGAAGCGGTTCAACGCCTGGTCCAGGCTGCCGGCAGGGATGTTGTATTGGCGCAAGGCTGCGCCGGCGCTCTCCTGGGCCTGGACCAGGGCCGGGACGAGCGGCACAGTCGCCAGCACACAGGCAAACAGGCCACGGCGCAGGGCGCGGGCCAGGGGTTGGATTGGGCGGTGCGGCATTGCAGGACTCCCCGTGAGAACGCTTCTTGATTGGCTTTCAAGAGGTATCCCGGACGGGATTGGAAAACCGACAAAAGAAAATCAAAAAAAACGGTGGCCACAGATTTTCCAAACTAAAACACCATCAATGTGGGAGCTGGCTTGCCTGCGATAGCGGTGGGTCAGTTGGCCCATCTGTCACTGATACACCGCTATCGCAGGCAAGCCAGCTCCTACAGTTGATCGAGTCAAACCCTGGGTTTGATGGTGACCCAGTAACGGGTCACCGCCTGCACCCGCACCGGCAATGAACGCTCAAGGGCGGCGAGGATCGCGTCAGTGTCATTGAGCGGAAACACGCCGGTCAGCAACAGCCCGGACACGGTCTCGTCACAGCGCAACAACCCTGGCCGATAGCGGCTCAGTTCAGCCACAAACCGCCCCAGCGGCTGGCGCTCGGCAATCAGGCGGTGCTGGGTCCAACTGCTGGCGTTGGCATCCAGCGCGGTCACTGCCGAGGCCTGCGTTGCGCTGAACCACAGGCTCTCGCCCGCTTTCATCAGCACCGGCACACCCTGCGCCGGGCGCACCTGCACGCGCCCTTCATACAGATCGACGCGGCTGCCGTCGTGCAGTTCGCGCACGGCAAAGCGGGTGCCCAGGGCCTGGATATCGCCCGCAGCGGTTTCGACGATCAGCGGGCGCGACGGATCGTGGCCGCTGGTCAGCAGGATCTCGCCGCGGATCAGGCGGATACGCCGCTGCGTGGTACTGAAGCGCAGGTCGATGGCACTGTCGCTGTTGAGGTCCAGCTGGGTGCCGTCGCTCAAGGTCAGGTGGCGAATTTCGCCGGTGGCGGTGCGCTGCTCGGCAAACGCCGCCTGCCACGGCTGGCTGCCCTGCACCAGGTAGCCGCTGCCACCGGCCACCAGCAACAGCCCAAGCAGTTTCAACGCCGCCCGACGCTGGGGGTCCGGCGCGTCGCGCAACACTGCACGGGCGCTGTCGGCGGGTACGCCGCCCAAGGTCTGCTGCAACTGCTGCAAACGCTGCCAGGCGCGACGATGCTCCGGGTCTGCCGCCTGCCAATGGGCGAAAGCCTGGCGCTGGGCCCCGTCGAATTCGCCACCCCATTGCAGCATCAGCCATTCGCTGGCCTGTTCGACCACGGCCTGGGCAATCGGCGCGTCATGGCGGGCTCTCATTCTTCGTAGGCCACCTGGTAGCAGGCGATAATCGCGCGGGTCATGTACTTCTGCACTGAACTGATCGTCACCCCCAGGCGCTCGGCGATCTGCGCATAGGTCAGGCCCTCGAACTGCGACAACAGGAACGCCCGCCGCACCTTCTCGGGCATGCGGTCGAGCATGGCGTCGATCTGCATCAGGGTTTCGAGAATCAGCGCGCGGGTTTCCAGGCACGGCGACTCCGGTTCCGGCAGATGGGCGATGCTCTCCAGGTAGGCGCGCTCGATGCGCAGGCGGCGCCATTGGTCGATCACCAGGTTGCGGGCGATCTGCGTCAGATAGCTGCGGCTTTCCTGGGCCCCGGGAAAACGCCCCGACACCAGCAGGCGCAGGAAGGTGTCCTGCGCCACGTCGGCGGCGTGCTCGCGGTCGCCCAGGCGCTTGCGCAGCCAGCCTTGCAGCCAGCCATGATGGTCGCGGTACAGGAGATGAAGCTGTTGCTGGCCGTCAGTCGCGGTGTCCATGAATTGCCCGGATACACTATTGAGAGCAATTATCATTACAGCTTGTATCGCGACTGGCAAAAAACTTTATCTGTTACCGCCCGGCGGTCTGCAACGGATACACCGACTCCCAGCCTCCGCCCAGCGCCTTATACAGGCCGACCATGGCCAGGGAAACGCCGGTGGAGCTTTCCACCCATTGCTCCTGGGTCGCCAGCAAGGCGCTCTGTACCGTGAGCACGTTGACGAAATCCACCACCCCTTCGACGTACTGGTGCTGGGCAGTGTCCAGGGCAATCTGGTTCTGGCGCACCGCTTCGGTCAGGCTGTCACGGCGCAGTTGGCTGGCGTTGTAGCGGGTCAACTGGTCATCGATTTCATGCCAGGCACGCAGCACGGTCTGCTGGTAAGCCAGGGCCGCTTCCTGCTGCTGGGCTTCGCGCAGGTCAAGCATGCCCTGCAAGCGACCGCCGTTGAACAGCGGCAGGCTCAGCGACGGGCCGAAAGCAAAGGTGCGTGAGCCCCAGGAGCCCAGATCCGACAGTTGCATGGCCTGGGAGCCGAGGCTGCCCGACAGAGTGATCCGTGGGTAGAAGTCGCCCTTGGCCACGCCGATGCTCGCGGTCGCCGCATGCAGGCGTGCCTCGGCCTGGCGGATATCCGGGCGGCGCTGTGCCAGTTGCGACGGCAGGCCAATCGCAACCTGGCGCTGGGTCTGGGGCAGCGCGGCGTCCGGCGACAGTTGCGCATGCAAGGCTTGCGGGGCCTGGCCCATCAACAGGCTCAGGGCGTTGATCAATTGGTCCTGGCGCTGCTGCAAATCCGGCAGGCGCGCTTCGATGGTGGCCACTTGCGCGGCGGCTTCGGCGACATCCAGGTGGGTGGCCACGCCATCGGCCAAACGCAGTTGCGAGAGCTTCAGGCTACGCCGTGCCACGTCGAGGTTTTGCTCGGTGACCGCACGGGTGCTTTGCACGCCGCGTAGCTGGATGTAGTCCTGGGCGGTCTCGGCCAACACCGACAGCAGCACACTGCGGCGGTCGTTCTCGGCCACTTGCAGGGTGGCGTCGGCGGCTTCGGTTTCACGCCGTACCCGGCCCCAGAAGTCCAGCTCCCAAGAGGCGGCGAAACCGGCGTCCCACAGGTTGAAGGCCGAACGGCCGTTATTGCCGGAGGGATCGCTCAGGCCGTTGGCGCTATTACGTTTGCGCCCGTAGTTGCCGTCGGCACTGAGCTGTGGATAGCGCTCGGCGGTCGTCACCTGGCGCACCGCGCGGCTCTGTTGCAGGCGGCTGCTGGCCAGTTTCAAGTCGAGGTTGTCGCTCAGTGCCCGGCGCACCAGCGCCGACAGTTGCGGGTCGTGGAACACGTCCCACCACTGTTCTTGCAATGGGTCGCTGACCGCGCGGCTGGCGGCCTGGCGGCCCTGGGGCTCGGCCCAGTGCGCCACCGGCTGGGCGTCGGGCCGTTTGAAATCCGGGCCGACGGTGCAGGCACCCAGGCTGAGCAGGCTGAGGGTAAGCAGTGCAACTTTTCTCATTGCTGCGCCACCTCACGCTGCTGCGCACTGGGCTGGGTTTTGACGCTGGCCTCCACCGACATCCCGACCCGCAGGCGATGCACCTGCGCCTGGCCCGGCTCCAGGATGATTTTCACCGGAATGCGCTGCACCACCTTGGTGAAGTTGCCGGTGGCGTTGTCCGGCTTGACCGAAGCAAAGGTCACCCCCGTGGCCGGCGCCAGGCTTTCCAGGTGGCCGTTGAGGACTTCACCGTCGAGGCTGTCGACCCGCACTTCAACCGCTTGCCCGGCATGCATATGGGACAGTTGGTTTTCCTGGAAATTGGCCACCACATAGGCGTCGGCCAGCGGCACCACGGCGAGGATCTTGCTGCCCGGGGTGACAAAGGCACCGACCCGCACCGCCCGCTCGCCGACCATGCCATCCACCGGCGCGACAATGCGCGTGTACGACAGTTGATAGCTGGCCATTTCCAGCGCCGCCTGGGCGCGTTTCAAGCCACCTTCGGCGGCATCGCGCTGGGCGCTGAGGATTTCCACCTGCTTGCGTTCAGCCGCCAATACCGCCGTGGCATTGGCCAGGCGCGCGGTGGCCTGGTCGATGCGGGTCCTGGCTTGCTGGGCGTTCTGCACAGTGCCGGCGCCGACCCCGGCGAGGTGGTTGTAGCGGTTCAATTCGTGTTCGGCAAAGGCCACTTCGGCGCGGTCGGCGGCCACCGTGGCCTGGGCCTGGGCGATCACCGAGCTTTGCCGCTCAAGGGTGGCCACCGCATTTTTCAGCTGGGCCTGGGCCATCAGGGTTTCGGCATCGGCGGCTTGGGCGGCGGCGCGCAAGTCGCGGTCATCGATCAGCGCCAGCAACTGTCCGGCCTTGACCTGCTGGTTGTCCTCCACCAACACCTCTTTGATAAAACCGGCGACCCGAGGCGCCACCAGGGTGTAGTCGGCAGCAACGAAGGCATCGTTGGTGGTCTGGCGCTTGCTGCCAAACATGCCCGGCGCCAACAGGTAAACCAGCACGCCCACGGCGAATACGCTGATAACAGTCACGGCAATCTGGTCTTTGCGTTTCATAAAAATCCTTTATCGGTGTCAGCAATCAAGCGGGTGCACGCGGCGGGAAAATCCGCGTCGGCATCCAGAAAATCAGGAGGATCAACGCCACCGCGACAGCGGCCATGACGTAATAGAGATCCGAAGACGTCAGCACCACGGCCTGCTGGTGCAGACGATGGGCCAGGCCCGGGGCCGTGCTGTCGGCCAGGGGCGAGTTGCCCAGGGCGTCCACCAGCATGCTCGAGTGAAAATGCAGGCGGTGGGTGGTCAGCACCTCGATCACCCCGGTGGCGACCACCGCCGCCAGGCCCTTGACCGTGTTGAACCAGGCCGAGGCAAACGGCCCGTCGGTGGGCACGATGCTGCCGGTGGACAGCATCAACAGCGGCAACACCGCCATCGGCTGGCCGAAGATTTGCAGCAGTTGCAGCACGTAGAACTCATCCCGGATCCACGCCGAGGTCAGTTGCGCACCGCCAAGGCAGGACAGGGTCAGCATGCCCAGGCCAATCCCCAGCACCCAGCGGCAATCCACCCAGCGCAAGTTGCACAGGGCAGCCACCAGGGGCAGCGCGAGCAACTGCGGCAGCGCCATGATCAGCATCACCGGTGCGGTTTGCAGCGGCCGGTAGCCCTGCACCTGCGCCAGGTAGCTGGAGGGCAGGATGATCACCGCCTGCAATACCACCAACACCCCGGCCAGTACGAGCAAGGCGAAGGCCAGGTTGCGCAGGCCGAGCATCTGCAACTTGAAGAACGGCAGCGGGTGCGACCATTCATTGAGCATGAACAGCACCAGCAACAGCACCCCGCCCACCAGCAGCGTGCTGATCAGCGGCGACTCGAACCAGTCCAGGCGGTTGCCCTGCAAGATGCCGATCACCAGCATGCAGATCGCCGGGAAGCTCAGCAGCAGGCCGCGCCAGTTGAACTGCTTGAGGCGCTCCAGGCGCAGCGGGTCCTGGGGCAAGCCGTAGGCCACGGCGGCCATGGCCAGCAGGCACGGTGCGACGATCTGCCAGAACGCCCACTGCCAGCCGACGTATTCGGTCCAGAGTGCCGCCAGCGGCGTACCGAGGCTGGGGCCGAAGGTGGCGGTCAGGGCGTAGCCGGCCAGGCCGTAGAGCTTGACGTGGGCCGGCAAAAAACGCAGGGCCACGGTCATCAGCATCGGCGGTAGAGCGCCACCGGCCAGGCCTTGCAGGGTGCGTAGCAGCAGCAGGCTTTCGTAGTTCGGTGCCAGCGGGCACAGCACCCCCAGCAAGGTGAACAGGCCGATGGCCCACAGGGTGAAGCGGCGCAGCGAAAACGTCACCGAACACCACGGCGCAAAGGCCATGGCCGAGACGGAGGTGGCGGTGTAGGCGGCGACCAGCCAGGTGCCTTCGTCAAACCCGATGTACAGCGCACCGCGAATATCGGCGAGGGCAACCTTGGTCACCATTTCGTTCAGGCCCGAGACCAGCACCGCCAGCAGCACGCCGACCAGGCCGATAATGATCCGTGGGCCGAACACAGGGGGGCTGACGGCGGCGGGTTTGGCGGCGGCCAAAGGCGCGGGGGCAGCGAGGGAGGTCATGAAAGTACAACTCGGCAATAGAATACCCGAGCAGTTTAATAAGGCTTAGACATGACGAAAACTGACTTATCGGAAGGTTATAACTGCACCAGACGCAATGATTGAATGTGGGAGCTGACTTGCCTGCGATAGCGGTGTGTCAGCTAAGGCATCTGTCACTGATACACCGCTATCGCAGGCAAGCCAGCTCCCACACAAGCTAGGCTAGCTCCACACAGTTGGATGGGAGTCGTCAGGTGGGCTGGGCTTCGCGCCAGGTGGCCGCGCAGCTTTCGCGCATGGTTTCGCGCAGCCATCGGTGCGCCGGGTCTTTGTCGAAGCGCGGGTGCCAGGCCTGGGTCAAGACCAGGGTCGGCAGGGAGATGGGCAGGGTAAAGGCGCGCAGTGGCAGTTTCAGGCGATTGGCGCTGTACAGCGCTTCCTTGGGCACCGGCAGGAGCAGGTCGGAGTCGGGCAACATGAACATCGCGCCGTGAAACCCCGGCGCGATCATCGCCACCCGGCGCTCCAAACCCTGGGCATTGAGGGCGGTGTCGATCGGCCCACGGGCGATACCGCGCCGCGAGATGCTGATATGGGAATAGCTGGCAAAGCGCGCGGCGGTGATTTCTTCGTCGAACAGCGGGTGGCCTTCGCGGGCCAGGCCGACGAAGGTGGTGGAGAACAGGTTCTGCACTTTCACTTCCGGGGTGATCGGCATGGTATTGCCGACGCGCAGGTCCAGGCGCCCTTCGCGCAAGGCTTCGTCATCGCTGTCGCCTTCCGGGACAAAACGCAGCTCGCAATGGGGTGCCACCCGTTCCATGGCATCGAACAAACGACCGCCATACACGCCGACAAAAAAGTCATTGGCGCGCACGCTGAACCGCCGGCGCAAGGTGCTCAGGTCAACCTCGTCCGCTGAGCGGAACAACAACGCCGCCTGCTCCACCACATTGCGCACCTGGCCCTGCAACTCCAGGGCCTTGGGCGTCGGCACCAGGCCGCGACCGGCGCGCACCAGGATCGGATCGCCCACCGCTTCGCGAATGCGCGTCAGGGTACGGCTCATCGCCGCCGGGCTGAGGTTCATCCGCCGCGCGGCGCCCACCACACTGCCCTCGTCGAGCAAGGCGTCGAGGGCCACCAGCAGGTTCATATCCGGTAATTGCATGCCAAGCACTCGTGATGGGTTTGGAGTACAGCGCACGCAATCGTAGCAGGCTTTTTAGCGCTGCATGCCCCAGCGCTTCACAGTGGCGCGCTCGAGGGTATCGAACACCAGGTTTTCCACGAGTAGGCCGATCAGGATCACCACTGCCAGCCCGGCGAATACCTTGTCGGTGTACAGCTCGTTGCGGTTCTGGAAGATGTACCAGCCCAGGCCACCCTTGCCGCTGGTGGCGCCGAATACCAGTTCGGCGGCGATCAGCGTGCGCCAGGCAAAGGCCCAGCCGATCTTCAGGCCGGCGAGAATCGACGGCAGCGCCGCCGGGATCAGGATAAACAGCACAAAGCGCATGCCCTTGAGGCCGTAGTTGCGCCCGGCCATGCGCAGGGTTTCCGACACCCCCATAAACCCCGAGTACGTGTTGAGCGCCAAGGCCCAGAGCACCGAGTGCACCAGCACAAAAATCAGGCTGTTCTGCCCCAGGCCAAACCACAGCAAGGCCAGGGGCAGCAGAGCAATCGCCGGCAGCGGGTTGAACATCGAGGTCAGGGTGCTCAGCAGGTCACGGCCCATCTGGGTCGAGACCGCCAGGGTAGTCAGGGCAAAGGCCAGGACAATGCCGATCAGGTAGCCCTTGAGCAGCACCACCAGCGAGATGCTGACTTTGCCCAGCAACTCGCCACTGGCAATGCCATCGTAGAAGGCGTGGAAGGTCTGTAAGAAGCTGGGCAGCAGCAGGTCGTTGTTCTGATAGCGCGCCGTCGCTTCCCAGAGGATCGCCAGCACGATCAGGATCAGGCCCTTGCGCAGCCAGCCTTGTTGCCACAGGCGTTGGCGCAGGGGTAAGGCGCGCTCCACGGCCACGCCGGGCAGTGGTTGCAGGGTGATTTCATATTCCTGGCGCATGGGCACAGTCCTTCAGTAAGCGATGCGGATATCGGCGAAATCCAGTTCGGTTTCTGCCTCGGGCGACTCATCGAACAACAGGCGATGAATACGCCGCGCCGACGCCTGGAACGCCACACCACCGAGGCTGTGCAGGTCGTATTGATGGCTGTGGATTTCGGCGCGCACCCGCCCTGGATGGGGCGACAGCAACAGGATGCGATTGCCCACCACCAGGGCTTCTTCGATGGAGTGGGTGACAAACAGCAGGGTGAAGCGCACCTCTTCCCACAGCAGCAGCAACTCCTCCTGCATCTTGCGCCGGGTCAGGGCATCGAGGGCGGCGAAGGGCTCGTCCATCAGCAGGATTTTCGGCTGCATGGCCAGCGCCCGGGCAATCGCCACCCGCGCCTTCATGCCACCGGACAGGGTGTGCGGATAGGCGTCGGCAAAGGCGCTCAAGCCGACCTTGTCGAGGTAGTACAACGCCCGCTCCTCAGCTTCGCGGCGCTTGAGGGTCCTGGACGCCAGCAACGGGAACATCACGTTCTGCTTCACGGTTTTCCAGGGCGGCAGTTGGTCGAACTCCTGGAACACCACGATGCGATCCGGGCCCGGTTGCTCGACCTTTTGCCCCAACAGGCGGATCTCGCCTTCGCAGGGTTTGATAAAGCCGGCCACCGCCTTGAGCAGCGTGGATTTGCCGCAGCCCGAAGGCCCTAGCAGTACAAAGCGGTCAGCCGGATCGATCTCGAAGCTGACCTGGTGAGTGGCCCGCACCACCCGTTCGGGGGTGCGGTATTCCAGGCTGACGTGATCCACCGCGAGCAAGGCTTGGGCGGTACTCAGACTGCTGGCCGTGTGGCCTTGCAAGAGCGCGTTCATTTCAGCTCCCTTGCAGCGGCTGGGCATCCTGGAAGAAGTAATCCTGCCACGACTCGGGTTTGTGCTTGATCGCGCCCACGCGGTAGAGGAACTCGGCCAGCGGGTAGGTGTTTTTCGGGGTGACGCTGAATTCAAATTGCGGGTTGTCGATGATTTTCAGCAGCGCGGCACGGTCGATCTTGGCCTTGGTCACGCGGATGTAGGTGTCGGCAGCGGCGCCCTTGTCGTTCTGCGCAAACTGCGCGGCCTCGGTCAGGGCATCGATGAAGGCCTTGTAGGTTTTCGGGTTGTCGTTGCGAAACTTCTCGGTGGCGAACAACACGGTCGGCGAGTTCGGCCCCAGCAGGTCATAGGTGTTGAGCACCACATGTACGTTCGGGTTGGCCAGGGCCTGATCCTGGAACGGCGGGTTGGAGAAGTGCCCAGTCAGCTCGGTGCCGCCGGCAATCAAGGCGGCCGTGGCGTCCGGGTGCGGAATGGCGATGGTGTATTTATCCAGGCGATTGAATTCCTTGTCGCCCCATTGCTTGGCCGCCGCGTATTGCAAAAACCGCGACTGCACGGAAACCCCCACGGCCGGCACGGCGATGCGGTCTTTTTCGGTGAAGTCGGCGATGGTCTTGACCTTGGGGTTGTTGCTGACCAGGTAGTACGGGAAGTTGCCCAGGGAAGCCACGGCCTTGACGTTCTGCTTGCCGTGGGTACGGTCCCAGATAGTCAGCAGCGGGCCGACACCGGCGCCGGCAATGTCGATGGAGCCGGAAAGCAGCGCGTCATTGACCGCCGCGCCGCCGGACAACTGGGTCCAGTCGACCTTGATATCGATACCTTGCTGCTTGCCGTATTTCTCGATCAGGTTCTGGTCGCGCACCACGTTGAGCAGCAGGTAAACGATGCCGAACTGCTCGGCAATGCGGATCTCGCCTTCGGCCTGGGCGACAGTCGGAGCAACCAGACTGCCGGCCAACAGGCTGACGCCAAGGCCCACGGTCGCGGCCAATCGTGCAAAGGGGGTTTTGCTGGACATGGTCATGCTCCTAATCAGAAGGGGGCGTCGCCCTGGATGGTGGTGCGAAACAGCTTGCGGCGCAGGTGGCTGGGGCAACCGGCGGCCAGGTGGATCAGCGAGCGGTTGTCCCAGAACACCAGGTCGTGGGGCTGCCAGCTATGGCGGTAGATGTTTTGCGGGTGGATGCTGTGGGCGAAGAGCTGGGCCAGCAGGTCGCGGCTTTCGTCTTCGGGCAGGCCGACGATACGGGTGGTGAAACCTTCACTGACGAACAGTGCCTTGCGGCCGTTTTCCGGGTGGGTGCGCACCACCGGGTGCACCACCTCGGCGACCTGGGCCAGTTGTTCGGGGGTCAGGGTTGGGCGCCAGTTGCCTTCGAATTTGGTTTCGCTGTAGCGCGCGGTGTAGGAATGCGCAGCGCTGCGGCCTGCCACGGCGCGGCGCAGGTGCCCGGGCAACTGGTCCCAGGCTTTGTGCATGTCGGCAAACAGGGTGTCACCGCCTTCGGCCGGCAGTTCCTGGGCATGGAGCATCGAGCCCAGGCTCGGCAGGTCCTTGTAGGACAGGTCCGAGTGCCAGAACTTGCCCGCATCGCCCAGGCCGATGGATTGGCCGTTCTCGATGATGTTGGAGACGATGAGGATTTCCGGGTGGTTGGCCAGCAGGAACTGTTTGAGCACATGGATCTGCAACACGCCGAAACGGCGGCTGAAGGCGATCTGTTGCTCGGGGGTGATGCGCTGGTCGCGGAACACCACCACATGGTGGTCCAAGTGCGCACGGTGGATGCGGGCGAAGTCCTGGTCGTTGACCGGGCGCGACAGGTCCAGGCCGATGATCTCGGCGCCTACGCTGCCGGGAAATGGGCGGATGTCGAAGGTTTGGGCGGTGGGCAAGGCGGCTGTGGCGGTGGACATGAGATCACTTCCTGGCAGTCAGGAGAGTGACTTTATAGATATAAGAATTTGAATTTAAATACCGTTAGAGAATAACGATATGGCCTTTTAGGGGGTTGAGGCCGGAAAGTGTGGTGGAGTTGAGGGCCCTATCGCAGGCAAGCCAGCTCCCACATTTTGACCGTGTACACCGATCCAATGTGGGAGCTGGCTTGCCTGCGATGAGGCCAGGCCGGGCAATCGCGATCAACGCTCCTGCAACGACTCCGCCCGGGCCTTGATGATGGGCTTGAGCAGGTAGCTGAGGATGGTTTTCTTGCCGGTGATGATATCGACCGAGGCGACCATGCCGGGGATGATGATCAGCGGTTTCTCATCGGTGCCCAGGTGGCTGCGGTCGGTGCGCAGGGTGATCATGTAGTAGGTGGTTTTCTTGTCTTCATCGGTGATGGTGTCGGCACCGATACGCTCCAGCTTGGCCTTGAGGCCGCCGTAGATGGTGTAGTCATAGGCGGTGAACTTGACCACGGCCTCTTGCCCCGGGTGCAGGAAGGCAATGTCTTGCGGGCGGATCTTGGCTTCCACCAGCAGGGTGTCGTCCAACGGTACGATTTCCACCATGTCGCTGCCCGGCTGGATGACCCCGCCAATGGTGTTGACCAGCAGTTGCTTGACGATCCCACGCACCGGCGAGGTGACCAGGGTCCGGCTCACTCGGTCTTCAAGGGCTTTGCCGGTGGCCTGGGCCTTGTTCAGGTCGGTGCGGGCTTCGTTGAGTTCGGTCAGGGCTTCGCTGCGGTATTTACCGCGGGTTTCGTCGATCTTGCGCTGCACTTCCTTGATCGCCGAGTCGGCGCGGGGGATGGCCAGGGTGGTGGCGTCCAGTTGGCCACGGGTTTCCATTTCTGCACGCTTGAGGCGCAGCACTTCCACTGGCGACACCGCACCCTGGGCGACCAGGGGCTCGGACATGTTGATTTCCTGGCGCTGCAACGACAGCTGGCTACGGTACTGGCCCTGCTTGGAGGTGTATTCGCGCATCTCCTGCTGGCGCTGGGTCAGTTGTTCTTGCAAGCCGCCGATTTCGTCCTTGAACTGCTGGCGCCGGCTTTCGTACAGCGACTGCTCGTTGATGGCCTGGGTGGGCGCCGCGGCCCGCACGTCTTCAGGGATATTCAATGGCCGGTCTTCGACCTGGGCGCTCAAGCGTTCGATGCGCAGCAGCAGGGACAGGCGCTGGGCCTCGGTTTCCCCGGCGTTGGAGACAAAACGTGTGTCGTCCAGGCGAATCAGCGGCGCGCCGGCTTCGACGATCTGCCCTTCCTTGACGTACAACTCGGCGACGATGCCGCCTTCCAGGTTCTGGATCTTCTGCAGCTTGGAGGATGGAATGGCCTTGCCGTCCCCACGCGTCACTTCGTCGACCTGGGCAAAGCCGGCCCACAGCAACATGCACAGGAAAAACCCGATGATCCCCCAGATGGTCAGCCGCACCACGCGCGGGGCATCTTCGATCAGGGCCTTCTTGACCTCGGGCAGTGGCTGGCCATCCAGTGAATCGGAACCAATAAAGTAACGACGGACCGCGTCCTTGAATTTACGCAACACTGATCTGCCCCTTCTTCAACGCTTCCATCACGATGGCTTTCGGGCCATCCGCGAGGATCTGCCCACGGTCGATGACCAACAAACGGTCCACCAGGGACAGCAACGACGCACGGTGCGTCACCAGCACCACGGTCTTGTTGGCCACAACGGATTGCAGACGCTGTTTAAGGCGCTCCTCACCGGTGTTGTCCATGGCGCTGGTCGGTTCGTCCAGCAGCAGGATCGGCGGGTTGAGCAGCAGGGCACGCGCCAGGGCGACGTTTTGTCGCTGGCCGCCAGAGAGGTTCTGGCCACGCTCGCCCACTTGCAGCTCGTAGCCTTGCGGGTGCAGACGGGCAAATTCGTGGACACCCGCCAGTTCGGCGGCTTGCAGCACCACTTCATCTTCAACGTAGCGGGCGCCGGAGACCAGGTTGTCGCGCAGGGTGCCGGCCAGCAGCTGGATATCCTGGGGCACGTAGCCGACGTTGTGGCGCAGTTCGCTGACGTCGATCTGGCGAATGTCTACACCGTCTACCAGCAAGGCGCCGGAGTCGGGTTGGTAGAGGCCCACGATCAGTTTGGCCAGGGAGCTTTTACCCGAGCCGCTGCGCCCGATGATGCCGATCTTCTCGCCGGGCTTGATCACCAGGTTGATGTTCTTGAGCGCCATGTTCTGCTGGTTGGGGTAGGTGAAGTTCAGGCCCCGGCACTCGATGGCGCCTTGCAGGGTGCGGCGGCTCAAGGGGCGCTCTTCAAAGTTGCGCTCCTGGGGCAGCTCCATCATCTGGTCGGTGGAGACCATGGTGACTTTGGCCTGCTGGTAGCGGGTCATCAAGCCCGACAGCGACGCCAGGGGGCTGAGGGCGCGGCCACTGAGCATGTAGCAGGCAATCAGGCCGCCCATGCTGAGGTTGCCGGCGATGATCTGGTAGACGCCGAAGACAATCATGATCACACCCGCCAGTTGCTGGATCAGCAGGGTGATGTTCATCGACAGCCCAGAGAGCATTTTCACCCGCAGCTCAAGGCGGCTGAGGGTGCCAATGGTCTGTTCCCACTGGTACTGGCGCTCGCTTTCGGCGTTGTTGACCTTGACCGCATCCAGCCCGGCCAGGGTTTCGATCAGGCTCGACTGGCGCTCGGAGGCCAGGGCCATGGTGCGCTCCATGGTGGCGACCAGTGGCTTTTGCAGCAGGTAGCCGATGCCCAGGGCAATCGGGAAGGCCAGCATGGGGATCCACACCAGGTGCCCGCCGAGGATGGCGATCACCAGGAAGATCAGCAGGGTGAACGGCAAGTCGATCAGGCTGGTGAGGGTCAGGGACGCGAGGAAGTCGCGCAGGCTCTGAAACTCGTGGATGTTCTGGGCGAAGCTGCCGACCCGCGCCGGGCGGTACTTCATCGACATGCCGACAATCCGCTCGAACAGCGTGGCCGAGATGATCAGGTCGGTTTTCTTGCCGGCCAGGTCCAGGCACAGGCTGCGCAGGCTCTTGAGGACCAGGTCGAAGACATAGGCGATAAAAATACCGGTGGCCAGCACCCACAAGGTGGCGATGGCCTGGTTCGGCACCACGCGGTCGTAGACGTTCATCACGAACAACGGCGCGGCCATGGCAATCAGGTTGATCAGGAAACTGGCGGCGATGGCATCGGCGTAGAGCCAGCGCGAACGCTTGAGGGTGTCGCGAAACCACGAGCGGGCCCGGGGGATCAGGGTGCCGTGGCTGACATCGAATTTGTGCTGGGGCTGGGCGAAGAACACTTTACCGATGTAGTCATCGGCCAAGGCTTCACGCTTGACGATGGTTTCACCGCCATCGCTTTCGCTGAGCAGCACCTGGGCCTCGTCTTCACCCTGCCAGCCAAGCAGCACGGCACTGCGGCCGTCCTTGAGCAACAGCAGCGCCGGCATGGCAATCGCGGGAATCGAATCGAGCTTGCGTTGCAGCAGCCGCCCTTGCAAACCGGCGCGGGCGGCGGCCCGGGCCAGCAAATCGGCAGTCAGTTGCTGCGATGGCAATGGCAGACCGGTGGTCAGCATCGCCGCACTGGCGGGCTTCTGGTGCAGGGCGCAGAGCGCCAACAACCCGTCGAGTAACGGGTCGTCGTGCAATGTGCGTGGATCATGACTGAGATGGACTCGACTAACTTCTGATTCCACGCGGGCTCTCTCAACTAACGGATAGGTCTATAAGGAATAGCTCAATTCATCCCCGGCAGTTGAACTTTCGGCTTCACGTCGTTCTGTACGACGGAGGCCATCGGTGCGACCACTCCCTGGCTCTTGAGCAACTCGCCCATGGTCGCCTTGATTCGGTACTGAGTAAATAACTGAACGTTTTTTATCTCTTCCAGACGACGCGAAGCGGTGAACAATTCGTTTTCACTGTCGAGCAAGTCGAGCAGGGTCCGCTCGCCCAGGGTGAATTGCTTCTGATAGGCCGTGCGCACACTGGTGCTGTGATCGACGTATTGCTGAGCGATCGGCACCTGGGCGTTGGCGTTGTTCAAGGCGTTCCAGGCCAGGCCCAGCTCTTCGTTCAGCACGCGCAGAGCATTGTTGCGAATATCCAAGGCCTGATTGGACTGATAGGACTTGGACTCCAGATCGGCCTTGTTGCTGCCACCGGCAAACAGGTTGAAACGCATGCGGACCATGGCTTCCCAACCGTTGCTGTGGGAAGGCTGACCACTGATATTATTGTCGGCATTCGTGCCCAGTTCGGCATCGAAACGTGGGTAGAAGGCAGATTTGGCGGCTTCATACTGCTTTTCGGCGGCGACGATATCGGACTCGGCCGAACGCAGGATCGGGCTGTTGTCGAGCATCTGGCGGCGCGCTTCGTTCAGGTCGGCGGGCAGCATGGCAAGGCCGCCCGGACGCTCCAGTTGGTCGGGCATCTGGCCAACGGCGCTGAAATAGTTGGTCTGGGCGTCGGCCAGGTTGGTCTGCTCGGTGATCAGGTTGTTGCGGGCCTGGGCCAGACGGGCTTCGGCCTGGTCCAGGTCAGCGCCGCTGCCCACGCCACGCTGGGCGCGCAGCTTGATCTGGTCGTAGATACGCTCGTGGTTACGCAGATTGTCTTCGGCCAGGCGTACAAACTCGCGACGGGTCAGCACATCCAGGTAAACCTGGGCGACGGTCAATGCCGTGCGCTCGGAAGTGCCGAGCAACGAGTAGGCACGGGAATTGACGGTGGCTTGTTGACGCCCGACTTCGTTGGAGGTGGCAAAACCGTCAAAAATCATTTGCTGCAAACGCAGGCTAGACTCACCACGGCTCAGAGTATCCCAATCCTTGGAGCTGCCACGGGAAGCATTGTTGGCACGGGTCGTGGAATTATCGGTGCCTTCACGGCCATAACCCGCCAAAGCATCCACCCGCGGCAGGTAACCGCCCTGGGCCGCCTTCAATTGGTAGTCGGCAGACAGGCGGCTATTCACCCCGGCCTGGATTTCCGGATGCACATCCAATGCTTGCTGCATTGCTTGCGGCAAGGTTTGAGCTTGTACAAAGCTGGTAGCGAGGACGAACGGTATTGCCTTGAGCAGGTGCAGACGCATTTAGGAATTCCCCAGGACTTCTTGTCTCAAGTCACAGCAGATCAGGCCGCTGTGTCGGAAAATGGCAACCGTAATGACCGTACGTCGGAAAGTTCAAAAGCGGAACTGGTTCACACATGTAGGACGGTTCGCCGCGCAAATATCAATGTGACATTAGTGGAGCGATTGTTTAGGATGGCGCCAAGAAGGTCAATAGTTTGGCATAAAGTTAATTGCGAAATAAAGAAGCCAAAATATTGACGAAACAATCGTCAAATTTCAAAGCACCTCCAACCTGGCGTCTAACTAGTGGCCAGGCCTATGGAAGTCACCCGAACGGATCGCCGGAGAAATCTTCATGAGCAGTGTTGTTGCCATCGTCAAAAGCATTGTTGGCCAGGTTTTTGTTATTTCTCCGGAAGGGGCGCGGCGTGTACTCGTTGAAGGTGACCGCCTGTTCGCAGGCGACCAAGTCGACACCGGTATGTCGGGCGCCATCAGCCTGGAGCTGGCCGATGGTCGCATTCTGGACCTGGGCCGCGATACCCAGTGGAGCGCCGCGACACCGGACTCCAGCACCGACCTGGCCGCAGCGACCGCCCAGGCCGCGCCGTCAGTTGCCGAGCTGCAACAAGCCATTGCGGCCGGCGCTGACCCGACAACCGACCTGGAAGCCACCGCCGCCGGCGCAAATGCTCCCGGTACGGGCGCTGCGGGGGGCGGTCACAGCTTTGTCCTGCTGGATGCGACTGCGGGCAGCGTTGCGCCGCAGATTGGCTTCCCGACTGGCGGCCTGGGCTTTGCCACTTCGCCCCTGACCCAAGACATCGGAGGGCTGGGCACCAATGCAGGCCTGGTCCAACAGGCGGCCACCCTGACGCTGAGCGCAACCCCGACGATCACCGAAGCCGGTGGCGTGCTGACCTATACCGCCACCGTGACCCAGGCATCGAGCGGCGACCTGAATGTGACCTTGTCCAACGGTTCGGTGATCACCATCCCCGCCGGCCAGTTGACCGGATCCGTCAATGTACCCTTGGCGCCCAACGACAGCCCGTACATCGACCCGGGCCAGATCACCGTCACCATCACCGGCACCACTGGCGGCGCCAACCTGATCGTGACCACCGACCCAACACCGGCCGTGACCCAGATCACCGACACCATCGACACCACCACGGTCACCCTGACAGCAGGCGAAACGGTGACCGAGGGCGGCCCGATCACCTACACCGCCACCTTGACCAACCCGGCGCAGACCCCGGTCACCATCACCTTGAGCAACGGCTCGGTGATCACTATCGAACCGGGCAAGTCCACGGGCACCGTGGTGGTCGAAACGCCGGCCAATGACGTCTACAACAATGGCAGCACGGTCAGCACCACGATTACCGGGGCAACCGGGGGCAACTTTGAAAACCTGGTGCCCGACACCACGCCAGCCGTCACCACGATTACCGACTCGCTCGACGACACCGGCCTGACCCTCACCGCCACCAACACGGTCACCGAGGGCGGCCAGATCACCTACACCGCGACCTTGACCAACCCGGCGCAAACCCCGCTGACGGTCACCCTGTCCAACGGTTCGGTGATCACCATCAAGGCCGGCGAATCCGTGGGCACCGTGGTGGTCGACACCCCGGCCAATGACGTCTACGTCAACGGCAGCACGGTCACCACGACCATCACCGGAACCACCGGCGGCAATTTTGAAAACCTGGTGCCCAACCCGGCGCCAGCCGTCACCACCATCACCGACTCGGTCGACACCACCACCGTGACGCTGACCGCACCGGGCGATGTCAGCGAAGGCGGCCAGATCACCTACACCGCCACGCTCTCCAATAAGGCGGAGACTGACGTTACGCTGAAGCTGGATAACGGTTCGACCATCATTATCAAGGCGGGCGAAACCATTGGTTCGGTCACGGTCGATGCTCCGGGCGATGACGTGTTTGTCGATAAGAGCACGCAAACCGTCAAGATCACCGAGACAACCGGCGGCAACTTCGAGAAACTGGAAGTGGCGGGCGATGGGGCAACCACCACCGTCAACGACACACTCGACAAGGTCGATGTGGTCCTGACCGCGACGACCACCGTGGGCGAAGGCGGTACTATCGTCTACACCGCGTCGCTGGTGGACAAGGCTGGCAACCCCGTGACCAATGCCACCAATCCGCTGACCGTGACGCTGGACAATGGCCAGACCATTACTATCGGCGTCGGCCAATCCGCCGGCACCACCACCACGGTTGCGCCGAACGATGTGTATGAAGGCAACCAGACCGTCACCACCGCCATCACCCAGGTGACCGGCGGCGCGCATTTCGAGAACCTGGTGCCAGGCACTACGCCGGTCAACACCACCGTAACCGACACCCCCGGCACCACCGACACCACCACCGTCACCCTGACCGCGCCAGGCGAGGCCAACGAAGGCGGGACCATTACCTACACCGCGACCTTGAGCAACAAGGCCGGCAGCGACCTGACCCTGACCCTGAGCAACGGTGACGTCATCACCATCGCCAAGGGCGAGACAACCGGCCAGGTGACCTCCAAGGCACCGGGCGACGACGTCTTCAAAGACGCAGGTCCGATCAACGTCACGATCAATCCAGACTTCGTGGGCGGTGGTTTCGAGAAGCTGGATATCGCACCGGGTGGGGCGACAACGCAGATCAACGACACCATCGACAAGGTTGATGTGGTTCTGACGGCGACCAAAACCGTGGGTGAAGGCGGCGAGATTGTCTACACCGCCACGCTTGTGGATAAAAACGGCGCACCGGTGCTGAACACCACCGGCCCTGTGACTGTGACGCTGGATAACAACCAGGTCATCACCATCGGTGTGAACCAATCGAGCGGCACTGTTTCGGTTGTGGCTCCAGATGACGTGTACAAAGGCGACCAGACTGTTACTACCGGCATCAAGGAAGTAACTGGCGGCGAGCACTTTGAAAACCTGGTTCCGGGTACTGACAAGGTCACCACGACTGTTACTGATACCCCAGGTACCGATAACACCACCACTGTGACTTTGACGGCTCCGTCGGAAGTGAGTGAGGGTGGCAAGATCACCTACACCGCTACGCTTTCTAATAAAGCGGATACTGACGTCACCCTGACCCTCGACAACAAGCAAACCATCACCATCAAAGCTGGCGAAACTGTCGGTACCGTGACGGTGGATGCCCCTGGCGATGACGTGTTCATCGATAAGAGCACCCAGACTGTCCAGATCACCGACACCGCCGGCGGTAACTTCGAGAAACTCGTGGTGGCTGGCAATGGCGCGACTACCACGATCAACGACACCATCGACAAAGTCGATGTGGTGCTGACGGCCACTAAAACCGTGGGCGAAGGCGGCGCAATTGTCTACACCGCCACGCTTGTGGATAAGAACGGCGCACCGGTGCTGAACACCACCGGCCCTGTGACTGTGACGCTGGATAACAACCAGGTCATCACCATCGGTGTGGACCAATCGAGCGGTACTGTTTCGGTTGTGGCCCCGGATGATGTGTACAAAGGCGACCAGACTGTTACTACCGGCATCAAGGAAGTAACTGGCGGCGAGCACTTTGAAAACCTGGTTCCGGGTACCGATAAAGTCACTACCGTGGTGACGGATACACCGGGTACCGATAACACCACCACTGTGACTTTGACGGCTCCGTCGGAAGTGAGTGAAGGCGGCAAGATCACCTACACCGCTACGCTTTCTAATAAAGCGGATACCGACGTCACCCTGACGCTCGATAACAAGCAAACCATCACCATCAAAGCTGGCGAAACTGTCGGTACCGTGACGGTGGATGCCCCTGGCGATGACGTGTTCATCGACAAGAGTACCCAGACCGTCAAGATCACCGACACCGCTGGCGGTAACTTCGAGAAGCTCGTGGTGGCTGGCAATGGTGCGACTACCACGATCAACGACACCATCGACAAAGTCGATGTGGTGCTGACGGCCACTAAAACCGTGGGCGAAGGCGGCCAGATCGTCTACACCGCGACCCTGGTGGATAAGAACGGCACACCGGTGCTGAACACCACTGGTCCGTTGACGATCACCCTGGATAACAAGCAGGTCATCACCATTGGTGTCGATCAATCGAGCGGCACTGTTTCGGTTGTAGCACCGGATGATGTGTACAAAGGCGATCAAACCGTTACTACCGGCATTAAAGAAGTTACCGGTGGCGAGCACTTCGAGAACCTGGTTCCAGGTACCGACAAGGTCACCACGACTGTCACTGACACACCGGGCACCGATAACACCACCACTGTCACCCTGACCGCGCCAAGCGCCGTCAACGAAGGCGGCAAGATCACCTACACCGCCACCTTGAGCAACAAGGCTGACACTGACGTCACCTTGACCCTCGATAACAAACAAACCATCACCATCAAGGCCGGTGAAACTGTCGGTACCGTGACGGTGGATGCCCCTGGCGATGACGTGTTCGTCGACAAGAGCACCCAGACTGTCCAGATCACCGACACCGCCGGCGGTAACTTCGAGAAGCTCGTGGTGGCTGGCAATGGTGCGACTACCACGATCAACGACACTATCGACAAAGTCGATGTGGTGCTGACGGCCACTAAAACCGTGGGTGAAGGCGGCCAGATCGTCTACACCGCGACCCTGGTGGATAAAAACGGCACACCGGTGCTGAACACCACTGGTCCGTTGACTATCACTCTGGATAACAAGCAGGTCATCACCATTGGTGTGGACCAATCGAGCGGTACTGTTTCGGTTGTGGCCCCGGATGATGTGTACAAAGGCGATCAAACCGTTACTACCGGCATTAAAGAAGTTACCGGTGGCGAACACTTCGAGAACCTGGTCCCAGGTACCGATAAAGTCACCACGACTGTCACTGACACACCGGGCACCGATAACACCACCACCGTCACCCTGACCGCGCCAAGCGCCGTCAACGAAGGTGGCAAGATCACCTACACCGCCACCTTGAGCAACAAGGCTGACACTGACGTCACCCTGACACTCGACAACAAACAAACCATCACCATCAAGGCCGGCGAAACCATCGGTACCGTGACGGTGGACGCCCCAGGCGATGACGTGTTCATCGATAAGAGCACGCAAACCGTCAAGATCACCGACACAGCCGGCGGTAACTTCGAGAAACTCGTAGTGGCTGGCAATGGCGCAACCACCACCATCAACGACACCATCGACAAGGTCGATGTAGTCCTGACGGCCACTAAAACCGTGGGTGAAGGCGGCCAGATCGTCTACACCGCGACCCTGGTGGATAAAAACGGCACACCGGTGCTGAACACCACCGGCCCGCTGACTATCACCCTGGATAACAAACAAGTCATCACCATCGGTGTAGACCAATCGAGCGGTACTGTTTCGGTTGTGGCCCCGGATGATGTGTACAAAGGCGACCAGACTGTTACTACCGGCATCAAGGAAGTAACTGGCGGCGAGCACTTTGAAAACCTGGTTCCGGGTACTGACAAGGTCACCACGACTGTTACTGATACCCCAGGTACCGATAACACCACGACCGTGACTTTGACGGCTCCGTCGGAAGTGAGTGAAGGCGGCAAGATCACCTACACCGCCACCTTGAGCAACAAGGCTGACACTGACGTCACCCTGACACTCGATAACAAACAAACCATCACCATCAAGGCCGGCGAAACTGTTGGCACGGTGACGGTGGATGCCCCTGGCGATGACGTGTTCATCGACAAGAGTACCCAGACCGTCAAGATCACCGACACCGCCGGCGGTAACTTCGAGAAGCTCGTAGTCGCAGGCAATGGCGCCACTACCACCATCAACGACACCATCGACAAAGTCGATGTGGTGCTGACGGCCACTAAAACCGTGGGCGAAGGCGGCCAGATCGTCTACACCGCGACCCTGGTGGATAAAAACGGCACACCGGTGCTGAACACCACTGGTCCGTTGACGATCACCCTGGATAACAAGCAGGTCATCACCATTGGTGTCGATCAATCGAGCGGCACTGTTTCGGTTGTGGCACCGGATGACGTGTACAAAGGCGATCAAACCGTTACTACCGGTATTAAAGAAGTCACCGGTGGCGAACACTTTGAAAATCTGGTTCCGGGTACCGACAAGGTCACCACGACTGTCACTGACACACCGGGCACCGATAACACCACCACTGTCACCCTGACCGCGCC
>NZ_JBWKWY010000024.1:0-87378 GCF_059422465.1 Pseudomonas sp. GW821-FHT01D09 | reverse complement strand
AATATGGTCGGGGTAAGGGGATTCGAACTCCTGACATCCTGCTCCCAAAGCAGGCGCGCTACCGGACTGCGCTATACCCCGGTTTGAAATTGGCTCCGTGACCAGGACTCGAACCTGGGACCCAATGATTAACAGTCATTTGCTCTACCGACTGAGCTATCACGGAACTACATATTTCAAAGTACTACGGTGTTGCTTGCTACCTTCTCTTCGGCCCGTCCGTATCGCTACGTTCGCGTCTCTGAGGCGCGCTATTCTACAATCTTAAAAACCCCTGTCAACCCTTTAAATTGCTTTTAAGACAATGATTTGCGCTTCTTTCTGATTTCTCCTTGGGGAGAAGAAACCCGTGGGCTGACGTTGCTGCGGGGCGCACTTTACAAGCCTTTGCCTTACAGTTCAACGCCCTATCGAAAAAAAAGGCCCCGCAATGCGGGGCCTCTGCTTACAACCACCCAATCCGGGCTTAGTGGAAGACGATTTCGTCGTTTTCTACCGTGGCCTTGACGCTGGTCCCTGGCACAAAGCTGCCCGACAGGATCAGTTGCGCCAGCGGGTTCTCGATCCAGCGCTGGATCGCCCGTTTCAAAGGCCGTGCGCCATACACCGGGTCGTAGCCGACGGCGATCAGCTTGTCCAAGGCCTCGCTGCTCAGCTCCAGCATCAGCTCGCGCTCTGCCAGACGGCTGCGCAGGCGGCCCAGCTGGATCTCGGTGATGCCAGCGATCTGATCCCGCGCCAAAGGCTCGAAGATCACCACTTCATCGACCCGGTTGATAAATTCCGGACGGAAGTGGCTGGTCAGCGCATCCATGACTGCAGCACGCTGGCCCTCACGATCCCCGACCATCTCCTGGATCTGTACCGAACCCAGGTTGGAGGTCATCACGATCACCGTATTACGGAAGTCCACGGTACGTCCGTGGCTGTCCGTCAGCCGGCCATCTTCCAGCACTTGCAGCAACACGTTGAACACATCCGGGTGGGCCTTCTCGACCTCGTCCAGGAGGATCACCGAGTAAGGCTTGCGCCGTACCGCTTCGGTCAGGTAGCCGCCTTCCTCGTAGCCCACGTAGCCTGGTGGCGCCCCGATCAACCGCGCCACGGAGTGTTTCTCCATGAACTCGGACATATCAATACGCACCATCGCCTCTTCAGTATCAAAGAGGAACTCGGCCAGGGCCTTGCACAGCTCGGTCTTACCCACACCGGTCGGGCCGAGGAACATGAACGAGCCGCTCGGGCGGTTCGGGTCGGACAACCCGGCCCGGGAACGCCGTACCGCGTTGGACACGGCCACCACGGCCTCTTCCTGACCAATCACGCGCTGGTGCAACAGGCTTTCCATACGCAACAGTTTGTCACGCTCGCCCTCCAGCATCTTCGACACCGGAATACCGGTCCACTTGGACACCACCTCGGCAATTTCTTCCTCGGTCACCTTGCTGCGCAGCAACTGGTTTTCACTGTGGCCATGCTGGTCAACCATTTGCAGGCTGCGCTCCAGGTCCGGGATCACCCCATACTGCAACTCGGCCATGCGGTTCAGGTCGCCTTTACGCCGGGCAGCTTCCAGTTCCTGGCGCGACTGCTCGATCTTTTGCTGGATCTGTGCGGAACCCTGCACTTCGGCTTTTTCCGAGGTCCAGATTTCTTCCAGGTCCGAATACTCACGTTCCAGGCGCAGGATTTCTTCCTGGAGTTTTTCCAGGCGTTTCTTCGCCGCGTCATCGTCTTCTTTTTTCAGCGCCTGGGATTCGACTTTTAGTTGAATCAGGCGCCGCTCCAGACGGTCCAGCACTTCAGGCTTGGAGTCGATCTCCATGCGGATCCGGCTGGCCGCTTCGTCGATCAGGTCGATGGCCTTGTCCGGCAACTGACGATCAGTGATATAGCGATGGCTCAATTTGGCCGCCGCAATGATCGCGCCGTCAGTGATCGCCACGCGGTGGTGGACTTCATAGCGCTCTTTCAAGCCACGCAGGATCGCAATGGTGTCTTCTTCGCTCGGTTCTTCCACCAGGACTTTCTGGAAGCGCCGCTCAAGGGCCGCGTCCTTTTCAATGTACTGGCGGTACTCGTTGAGCGTGGTGGCCCCGACGCAATGCAACTCACCCCGGGCCAGTGCCGGCTTGAGCATATTGCCGGCGTCCATCGAACCTTCGCCTTTACCGGCGCCGACCATGGTGTGCAGTTCGTCGATAAACAGAATGATCTGCCCTTCCTGCTTCGACAGCTCGTTGAGCAGGGATTTGAGGCGCTCTTCAAACTCGCCACGGAACTTGGCACCGGCGATCAACGCCCCCATGTCCAGGGACAGCAAGCGCTTGCCCTTGAGGCCGTCCGGCACTTCACCATTAATGATGCGCTGGGCCAGGCCTTCGGCGATGGCGGTTTTACCCACCCCAGGCTCACCGATCAGCACCGGGTTGTTCTTGGTGCGACGCTGCAGGACCTGGATGGTGCGACGAATTTCATCGTCACGCCCGATCACCGGGTCCAACTTGCCGTCTTCGGCGCGCTTGGTCAGGTCAACGGTGTATTTGTCCAGGGCCTGGCGCGACTCCTCATGGTTGGGGTCATTCACCGCCTCGCCGCCGCGCAGGTTGTTGATGGCATTTTCCAGGGCCTTTTTGCTCACACCCTGGCCCAGCAACAACTTGCCGAGCTTGCTGTTGTCATCCATGGCGGCGAGCAGCACCAGTTCGCTGGAGATGAACTGGTCACCCTTTTGCTGGGCCAGGCGATCGGCCTGGTTGAGCAGGCGCGCCAAATCCTGGGACATATTCACGTCGCCCGTCGGATTCTGGATTTTCGGCAGTTGGTCGAGCTCTTTGCTCAATTCCTTGCGCAGGCTGTTGACGTCGAAGCCCACCTGCATCAACAGGGGCTTGATCGAACCACCCTGCTGTTCGAGGAGTGCCTGCATCAAGTGCGCGGGCTCGATGGCCGGATGGTCGAGGCCAACCGCCAGGGATTGGGAATCCGATAAGGCCAATTGTAATTTGCTGGTTAAACGATCAATACGCATTAGTCACCTTCCTTTTGAGCAGGCCGGAGCTAGGTACGAGCGAGCTTGCTCGCGATTAACGCATCCTGAATGAAGAAACCTGCCAGATACCCTTATAGATGGGGTGGATTCTGGAAGATTCAAGCCGGCCATGCTTGATATGGATCAGCAGAGTCTAGCGTTCGAGCCAGATAAGGGAGGCAAATCGACCGGTGCGCGGGCTGCGCCGGTAAGAAAAGAAGCGTGGGTCGGTTACGGTACACAAACCGCCACCGTAGACGGCAGTGATACCCCGCGCAGCCAGGCGCAGGCGCGCCAACTGGTAGATGTCGGCCAGGAACTTGCCCGGGTTGTGGCTGGGCACAAAGGCTTCGGCCGTTTGCGCAAGTTGCTGCATGAAGGCTTCACGCACTTCGGGGCCGACTTCAAAGGCCTTTGGGCCGATCGCCGGACCCAACCAGACCAGTATGTCGGCAGGTGCAACATCCAGGCTGTCGGCGGCGGCTTCCAGCACGCCCGCCGCCAGGCCACGCCAGCCGGCATGGGCGGCGGCAACCCGGGTCCCGGCTTTGTTGCAAAACAAGGCCGGCAGGCAATCGGCGGTCATCGCCGTGCAGGCGATGCCGGGCGTATCGGTCCAACTGCCATCCGCCTCGGCAATCTGTCCCGGATCGGCCTCAACCACGACCACACCATGGACCTGGCGCAGCCAGGCCGGCTGGATAGCGAACGCGGCAGTGAGGCGACGACGGTTTTCCAGTACAGCCTCAGGGCTGTCCTCGACATGATCGCCTAAGTTGAGGCTGTCGAACGGCGCCAGGCTGACGCCGCCCGCACGGGTGGTGACGCAGGCTTTGACCCCGGCCGGCGCAGGCCAGTCAGGAATCAGCCAGTCCTTCATCCGACAAAGGCCTCGCGGTCTTGCTTGAGCAGCGACAGCAGCCAGACAAAATCGTCGGGCAGTGGCGATTCCCAACTCATCCGCTCACCGCTCGTCGGATGATCCAGCTCCAGGAAGCGTGCATGCAGCGCCTGGCGCGGGAACGATTTCAACGATTCGACCATGGTCACGCTGGCGGCCGGCGGAATGCGGAAGCGACCACCGTAGGCCGGATCGCCGACCAACGGGAAGTTGATATGCGCCATATGCACCCGGATCTGGTGGGTACGGCCGGTTTCCAGCTTGACCCGCACATGGGTGTGGGAACGGAAACGCTCCAGCACGCGATAGTGGCTGACGGCCTGCTTGCCGCCCTCCATCACCGCCATGCGCTGGCGCTGCTGGCCGTGGCGACCGATAGGCGCATTGATTTTGCCACCGGCTACAACCACACCAATCACGATGCACTCATAGATACGGCTGACACTACGGCTCTGCAATTGTGTGACCAACTGCGTCTGCGCCTGGATGGTCTTGGCCACCACCATCAGGCCGGTAGTGTCCTTGTCCAGGCGGTGGACGATGCCGCAGCGCGGGACATTGATGATGTCCGGCACATGGTGCAACAAGGCATTGAGCAAGGTGCCATCAGCGTGCCCGGCCGCCGGGTGAACCACCAGGCCTGCGGGTTTGTTGATCACCAGGATGTCGTCGTCTTCATAGACGATATCCAGCTCGATGTCCTGGGCGACCCATTCTCCCTGGGCTTCCTGCTCGGCAGTCAGCTCAAGAACCGAACCGCCATGCACTATGTCTCGCGGGCGGATAACCGCTCCATCCACAGTCAGGCGGCCGTCTTTGATCCAGGCGGAAAGGCGCGAGCGCGAGTGCTCAGCGAATAGTTGTGCGGCGACTTGATCGAGGCGTTGGCCGCCCAATTCGGACGGCACCTCTGCGCGAAGTTCAATTTTATCGGACATGCTCAGACTAGGCGTGGCACAGCCTTTGGTTTCGGCTGCGCGCTTGTGGTTAAATACGGCGTCTTTTGCCCCGAGGCTTTCATCGGGGCGCTCATCATAACAGGACGGCCCCGCCCAAGACAGCGGCCGTCATAGGGACGCAAGCCGCCATGCAAGTG
This sequence comes from Pseudomonas sp. GW821-FHT01D09, assembly GCF_059422465.1. Lineage (NCBI taxonomy): Bacteria > Pseudomonadati > Pseudomonadota > Gammaproteobacteria > Pseudomonadales > Pseudomonadaceae > Pseudomonas > Pseudomonas sp. GW821-FHT01D09. The sequence continues at coordinate 82,350 of NZ_JBWKWY010000024.1, read as the reverse complement.
AAACACCTGCTGCTGATCGCCATCCTCGCCATGACTGCTGCTTGCTCGTCAACAAAGGACGTCGTCGACGAAAACCTCAGTGAAGTCGAGCTGTACCAGCAGGCTCAGGCCGACCTGGACAACAATAGCTACACAAGTGCCACGGCCAAGCTCAAGGCCCTGGAGTCGCGCTATCCGTTTGGCCGCTATGCCGACCAGGCCCAGCTCGAACTGATCTATGCGAACTACAAGAACGCCGAGCCGGAAGCTGCAAAATCCGCTGCCGAGCGTTTTATCCGCCTGCACCCGCAGCACCCGAACGTGGACTACGCCTACTACCTCAAGGGCCTGACCTCGTTTGACCAGGACGTTGGCCTGCTGGCGCGCTTCCTGCCGCTGGACATGACCAAGCGTGACCCAGGTGCCGCGCGCGACTCCTATAACGAGTTCGCCCAGCTGACCAGCCGCTTCCCCAACAGCCGCTACGCCCCGGACGCCAAGCAGCGCATGATCTACCTGCGCAACCTGCTGGCTTCCTACGAAATCCACGTGGCCCACTACTACCTGACGCGCCAGGCCTATGTCGCCGCCGCCAACCGTGGCCGCTATGTAGTGGAAAACTTCCAGGAAACCCCTTCCGTGGGTGATGGCCTGGCCGTGATGACCGAGGCTTACCAGCGCCTGCACCTCGATACCCTGGCGGCTACCAGCCTGGAAACCCTGAAACTCAACTACCCGGACCACCCGAGCCTGCAAGACGGCCAGTTTGTGCCGCAGGTTGCCGAAGCGGACAACCGCTCGTGGTTGAGCAAGTACACCCTGGGCCTGATCGAGTCCCGTCCACCGCTGCCACCGGGCGAAACCCGCGCCAACCAGGACATCCTCAAGCAGTACCAGGACGCCAAGGACGCCATTCCGTCCGAGCTCAAGCCGCACAACGAGAACGGCGACGTGATCGAGGAAGAAGCCCCCGAAGCCCTGGGCAACAACCAGGATCGCTCGTGGTTCAGCTACATGACGTTCGGTGTCTTTGACTGAAGCCCCGTCTGGTAGCGCAAGAAGGAGCCCCCCAGGGCTCCTTTTTTTATGGCGCGACTTTATTACCCTGTGCGCCGGCAATACCTTTGGCTAAACTGCCGGATTCCCTGTCGAGAAGCTGCCTGCCATGGTTCGTTTACTGTTCTGGATTGCCCTGATTGCTGCTGCGGTATGGTTCTGGCGCAAGTTCAAGCGCCCCGCTTCGACGCAGCAACAGCCCGGCGAACAAGGCGCTGCGCCCATGGTTCGCTGTGCGCACTGCGGCGTGCACCTGCCTCAGGACCGGGCATTGAGCCAACGCCAGGAGTGGTACTGCACCCAGGCGCATCTGGAGCAGGGGCCGAAGTCTATCGAGCGCTGAGTACTCAGGAGCCGGGTCTATATCCGACCAGTGGGCGCATAGGGCGCCGGGTCGATCACCGGCTCATGCCCCAGCAGTAGGTCAGCAAATAACTGACACGACGCCGGCGCCAATACCAGGCCATTACGGTAATGCCCGCAGTTGAGCCACAGCCCTTCAAACCCTGGCACCTTGCCGATATAGGGGATGCCCTCCGGCGAACCAGGCCGCAAACCGGCCCAATGCCCCACCACCTCGGCATCCACCAGGGCCGGAATCAGCTCCACAGCCGAGGCCCTGAGGCTGTCCAGGGCCGACTCGGTCGGCGTCTTGTCGAAGCCTTCATGCTCCAGCGTGCTGCCAATCAGGATATGCCCGTCCCGGCGCGGGATCGCATAACGCCCCTTCGCCAGGACCATGCAGGATAGAAAGTCCGAGGCGCACTTATACAAAATCATCTGGCCCTTGACCGGCTCCACCGGCAGCGTCAGCCCCAGGCTGGCGAGCAGCTCGCCACTCCAGGCACCGGCCGCGAGTACCACCTCATCACCCCGCACCTCACCCTGCGCGGTATTGACCCCGACAATGCTGCCACCCTCCTGGATAAACCCCTCTACCGCGCAATGCTCATGCAGGGTCACGCCAGGTAACGCCAACAACGCCGCCCTGAGGGATTTGACCAGGCGCGGATTGCGCACATTGGCCACGTCCGCCATATAAATGGCCTGTGCAAACCCAGGCCCCAATACCGGAACCGCATCACGGGCGGCCGAGACATCCACCTTGCTCAATGGCCGCCCTTCCCGAGCAGCCCAGGCCAGGGCATCGGCCTCGTCGTCGAGGTCCAGCCAATAGAGGCCGGTGGTATGCACCTCCGGGTCCACACCAGTGGCGGCAAACAGGCGCTGGGCCAGTTGCGGGTAAAAATCCTGGGACCAATGGGCCAATGCCGTGACGGCCGGGCTGTAGCGCCATGGGTATAGCGGCGACACGATCCCACCACCGGCCCAGGAAGACTCCTGACCGACCGACGAACGGTCAAGCACGACCACCGCCCGCCCCTGGGTTGCCAGGTTGAACGCCGTCAACAGCCCGATAACACCACCACCCACAACCACGACTTGCTGTTGCTTGGTCATTGTTCGATCCAGCCCATAAAAAGAAAGGAGTGCCCCAGGCACCCCGTCGCCCACCCGCCTCATCGCCCCCAGCACTCCTGACGCGTGGTGCCGGGCGCTGCGCCGGGATTGGCCCGTGCGCCAGTGCTGGTCAAACTGAACTCACCACAAGGATCGCCCAGCATCGCAGCGGCAAAAGGCGTCGCGATCAGGGTGAAATCCTGCGGGTTCAGCGTCACCGTGATTCTATAGCGATCATTGCCGCTGCTGATGCCGCCCGCATCAATAAAAGTGCCATTTCTTACGTAATAGCGCTCCAGGTGCTGGGCTTGCTCCGTGAGCAGCCCGACGATTTCTGTGCGGTAAGCCTTCTTCACATGGGCGGTGTACCCCGGATAAATCACTGCGGCCAAGGTGCCAATGATCGCCAGCGCGATCAGTAACTCGATCAGGGTGAACCCTTTGCAGTTGCCACTCATCGTGATACCCACCTACTGAAGTTGTCGCCACAGGATTCGTCGAAATCGCTCATCGGCCCCAGCATCCGGGGCTACCCACGCATAGACGCTCTCCAGAACGGTGCGCGACTGGCCACTGATCCCCACTGCCGTGACCCGATACAACGTCGCCGGGGTGTCGGGTGGCAAATGGGCCAGCCCGCTACCGGCCCCCAGGTTTTGAATGCCGTAGAGGCCCGCCTGCATGCCAACCCAAGTGACAGCCGAGACCGGATCGACACCCGGCCGGCTGATGACATGCGCCTCGTTCGGCGGTGCACAGGTAACCCGTGACTGACAGGGCGACAAACCAAACCCACGCGCCTGTACAGCCGACTCACCGCGCCTGAGCCCGCTTTCGGCAGCCTGAAACGATTGGTTGCGATGCCAGAGGCTGCCGGCGAGCTGTTCCTGCGACGTCGCCCCCTGCATTGATGACAGCCCGAGAACCGTCAACAACAGCAGCACTACCAGGCTGATCAGCAGCACCATGCCGCGCTGCCTGGGGGCCGGCATCCGGCACTCGCTATTCAAGGCGATTACGCACGGCGGCGACGGCGCTGTAGACCTGGTCCCGCACACGCCCCGCCGGGTCGCGCAGTGTCAACGCCACACGCACACTGCGGATCAGCGACTCATCGCCGGGGTGGCCCTCATACCGGGCCACGACATTGGACCCAGGCCGGCTGGCCACCCCGAAGCTCAACTCGAACGCCCCTACGTTATCCACCAGCACCGCCTTGGCCGGCGTTGCCGGAGTACTGAGCTTCACCTGCCCTGACTCAAAGGTGTAGGTCAGTTTGCGCACGGGAAAAGCGATCTGCCCGGGCCCAGGCCTGGGCGGCACCCCCGAATAGGCCTGGGCGCTGTCGACACAGTTACTGAGCACCGTCCAGTCTGGACGACTGCCCTGCTCACCGACATCACCGGTGACCAACGTCAGGCTGGTCGAGGCACCATTGACCACCACGCTGACCGGCCTGGAAAAGTCAGCAGGCGCCTGGGCAATCAAAGGCAGGGACAGGCAACCAAACATCCCCGCCAGGCGAATCTCCTGAATCATCTTGCCCAGGACAAAGCGCCCATCGTCCTGCAATAACGCCGACGCGTGCTGGCTGGCAGCGGTGCTGCGGGCGGCCAGCATCACCTGGACCGCCGCCAGGACCACGATCAACCCCAAGGTCGCCGCCAGCAAGGCTTCGACCAGGCCAAAACCCGCACAGGAGCGCCTCATCGTGCCGGCCTCGGGTCAACGGCGACGCGACTGGTCAGGGTGAATGTTTCACGGGTATTGCCAGCATTGGCTGCACGCGAATCATCCCAGCTGATGCTGATGGTTACCTCGCGCTGGTCGAGCGCAATCGAACCTTTGGCGGTATCGCCGGCCAGTTGGCTGATATTGGCCTCGAAGTCGAGCAGATCCAGGTCCCGGACACTCGCGGCCATACTGGTGGCGGGCGCCACATCACCGCTCTGCCAGGCGTAGTCGGCACCGAAGTTGGCGCGGATCCGGTCGAGCATGTCGTAGGCGATGAAGCTCGCCTGGCTGATCATCCTGGCACTGTCGGTGTACTTGAGCGCATTCAACTGGATCAGCCCGGCCCCCAACAGGCCAACCCCGAGAATCAACAGCGAGACCAGCACTTCGACCAGGCTCATGCCAACCTGCCGGTCAGTTGGAGGGGGTGTACAAGAGGTTGCCGAGCAAGCCCGCATAACCATCGTCATCCTTGTCCAGGGTCATCAAAACGGCCGAGAGAGCCGTGCGTTACCCAAGACTAGCGCCGCTCCCGCAGCCGCGCTGCCCCTCGGAATAAAGGGAAATACTTTGGACAGAAAGGCCATCACTGCACGGGCGTAGACCGCCGCTATAACTAGTACTGCCACAGTCGAATGAACTGTCCACGGAGGGACAAGGTATGAAACAACACGGTTTCACATTGATCGAATTGCTGCTCGGCTTGCTCGTCAGCGGCATCCTGGCGCAATTGGCGGTGCCCGGCTTCAAGAACCTGCTGGACTCCCACATGCGACTGAACGCGGCGCAGACATTGGCGTCCGGCCTGCGCTACGCCCGCACCCAGGCCATTGCGCGCAATCGAACGGTGATCATCCATGCCCTGGAGGATGACTGGAGCCGAGGCTGGAGGGTGGTGGTAGACATGAATGGGCGCGGCCATCTGGACGACGACAACCCGGTACTGCTGGAGCGCCAGGACAATGGGCGGGTTCCCATCGTGGGCAATACTCCGGTGCGCACGCAGATTCGCTTCAGTGGGCTGGGCGAACCCCTGCTGTCTGCGGGAGGGTTTCGCGCCGGCACCGTGCATGTGTGCTCAACGGACCAGCCGCTGAGCCTGCATCAAGTGGTGCTGGCGCCCACCGGTCGGATCAGCCTGCGCAGCGACAAGGCCGAGCAGGCCTTGTGCCGCGGGTACGACGAACTGGGACTCAGAGCAGCGAGCGAACCCGCAACTCCTTGGGCATGGAGAAAGTGATGTTTTCTTCACGCCCCGCCAACTCGTCGGCGCCTGTCGCGCCCCACGCCTGCAATTGCTGGATCACCCCACGCACCAGGACTTCCGGCGCCGAGGCACCCGCCGTGATGCCGATGCGCTCGACACCGTCGAACCAACTGCGCTGCAAGTCTTCGGCGCCGTCGATCAGGTACGCCGGGGTGGCCATGCGTTCGGCCAGTTCGCGCAGACGATTGGAGTTGGAGCTGTTGGGGCTACCCACTACCAGCACCACATCGCACTCGTCGGCCAGTTGCTTGACGGCATCCTGGCGGTTTTGCGTGGCGTAGCAGATGTCGTCCTTGCGCGGCCCACCAATGGCGGGGAAACGGGTACGCAGGGCGTCGATGACGCGACTGGTGTCATCCATCGACAAAGTGGTCTGGGTCACGAATGCCAACTTTTCAGGGTTATGCACTTGCAACTCAGCGACGTCTTTTTCATCTTCCACCAGGTAGATCGCGCCGCCATTGCTGGCGTCGTACTGGCCCATGGTGCCTTCGACTTCGGGGTGGCCGGCATGGCCGATCAGGATGCACTCGCGGCCGTCGCGGCTGTAGCGCGCCACTTCGATATGCACCTTGGTCACCAGCGGGCAGGTCGCATCGAATACCTTCAGGCCACGGCCTGCCGCCTCGGTGCGCACGGCCTGGGAAACGCCATGGGCGCTGAAGATGACGATGACGTCATCCGGCACCTGATCCAGTTCTTCGACAAAAATAGCACCACGGGCCCGCAAGTCTTCGACCACGAACTTGTTGTGGACCACTTCATGGCGCACGTAGATCGGCGGCCCGAAGACTTCCAGGGCGCGATTGACGATTTCGATCGCCCTGTCCACGCCGGCGCAGAAGCCACGGGGGTTGGCGAGTTTGATTTGCATGCTGTGCCTCGTGTCTTTGTGGGAGCTGGCTTGCCTGCGATAACGCCGCCTCGGTGTACCCGTTGCTCCAAGGCGATGCTATCGCAGGCAAGCCGGCTCCTACAGGAACCGGTTTCGTCAGTTAGAGCGCTTTAACGTCGATGATTTCAACATCAAAGGTCAAGGTCTTCCCGGCCAACGGGTGGTTGAAGTCGATGGTCACCTGAGTGTCATCGAAGGTTTTGACCACGCCAGGCAGTTCGGTATTCGCCGCATCGTTGAAGATCACCAGCAAGCCTTCCGACAGTTCCATGTCCTGGAACTGCGAACGCGGGATGATCTGTACGTTTTGCGGGTTGGGCTGGCCAAAGGCGTTTTCCGGCGGGATCTGCAAATTGCGCTTGTCGCCGGCCTTGAAGCCGAACAAGGCGGCCTCAAAACCCGGCAGCAGGTTACCGTCGCCGACCTTGAAGGTCGCCGGGGCCTTGTCGAACGTGCTGTCGACCGTGTCGCCGCTCTCCAGGCGCAATGCAAAATGCAAGGTGACTTCCGTGTTCTGGCCAATACGTTGTTCGGCCAATACTTGTTCAGTCATTTACGGCTTCTCCGGGCTTGTTGCCCTTGAACATATCCAGCGCCAGCATGATTGCGCCAACGCAGATGGCGCTGTCGGCAAAGTTGAACGCCGGGAAGTACCAGCGGTTCTGCCAATGCACCAGAATAAAGTCGATCACATGGCCCAGGGCAATGCGGTCATACAGGTTACCCAGCGCACCGCCCAGCACCAGGGCCAGGGCGATAGCCAGCCAGGTGTCATTGCGCCCCAGGCGCTTGAGCCAGACCACCAACACCGCACTGACCACCACGGCGATCAGGGCGAACAGCCAGCGCTGCCAGCCGCCGCTGTCAGCCAGGAAGCTGAAGGCGGCGCCGGTGTTATAGGCCAGGGTCCAGCTGAAGTAGTCAGGAATCACCACGATCTGCTGGAACATTTCCAGGGTGCCCTCGAAGTGAGCCTTGCTGACCTGGTCGATGACCAGAACCAGCAAGCTCAATACGAGCCAACCCAGACGTCCGAAACGGCTGGTTTTAGGCATAGTGGCGAACCTCGCCGGCACCGCTGATGTTGTCGACGCAACGACCGCAGATTTCTGGATGCTCGGGGTTCACGCCAACGTCTTCACGGCAGTGCCAGCAACGGGCGCACTTGGCGAAGGCCGACTTGACCACCTTGAGCTTGAGGCCCGGCACTTCGGTCGCGACCGCGTCAGCCGGGGCCTGGGCGAAGGGTGCCAGGCTGGCTGTCGAGGTGATCAGTACAAAGCGCAGTTCGTTGCTCAGCTTGCCCAGGTCGGCGCTCAGGCCTTCCTCGGCAAACAGGGTGACTTCAGCCTGCAGGTTGCCACCGACGGCCTTGGCCGCACGCTGGACTTCCAGTTCCTTGTTCACCGCAACCTTGACGGCCATCACGCCTTCCCAGTACTCGCGGCCCAGCTCGAAGTCGGCCGGCAATTCGGTCAGGCCTTCGTACCAGGTGTTGAGCATCACGGACTCGTTACGCTCGCCCGGCAGGTATTCCCACAGCTCGTCGGCGGTGAAGGCCAGGATCGGCGCGATCCAGCGCACCAGCGCTTCGGTGATGTGGTACAGCGCGGTCTGCGCCGAACGGCGGGCCTTGCTGTCGGCGCCAGTGGTGTACTGGCGGTCCTTGATGATGTCGAGGTAGAAACCACCCAGCTCCTGCACGCAGAAGTTGTGGATCTTCGAGTAGACGTTCCAGAAACGGTATTCGCCGTAGTGTTCCTGCAACTCGCGCTGCAGCAACAGGGTACGGTCCACGGCCCAACGGTCCAGGGCGAGCATTTCCTCGGCCGGCAGGATGTCGGTGGCCGGGTTGAAGCCGGTCAGGTTCGACAGCATGAAGCGTGCGGTATTACGGATACGACGGTAGGCATCGGCGCTGCGCTGCAGGATCTGCTCCGATACGGCCATCTCGCCCGAGTAGTCGGTCGAAGCCACCCACAGGCGCATGATATCGGCGCCCAGGGTGTCGTTGACCTTCTGCGGCGCGATCACGTTGCCCAGGGACTTGGACATCTTGCGACCGTTCTCGTCGACAGTGAAGCCGTGGGTCAGCAGCTCGCGGTACGGGGCATGGTCGTCGATGGCGCAACCGGTCAGCAGCGACGAGTGGAACCAGCCACGGTGCTGGTCCGAACCTTCCAGGTACAGGTCGGCGCGCGGGCCGGTCTCGTGACCCATCGGGTGCGAACCGCGCAGCACGTGCCAGTGGGTGGTGCCCGAGTCGAACCACACATCGAGGGTGTCGCTGATCTTGTCGTACAGCGGCGCTTCATCACCGAGCAACTCGGCAGCGTCCAGCTTGAACCAGGCTTCGATGCCTTCCTGTTCCACGCGCTGGGCCACCACTTCCATCAGTTCGACGGTACGCGGGTGCAGCTCGCCGCTTTCCTTGTTCAGGAAAAACGGGATCGGCACGCCCCAGTTGCGCTGGCGGGAGATGCACCAGTCCGGACGGTTGGCGATCATCGAGTGCAGGCGCGCCTGGCCCCAGGCCGGGATGAAGCCGGTGTCTTCGATGGCCTTGATGGCACGCTTGCGCAGGGTTTCGCCCGCGACAGGCTCTTTGTCCATGCCGATAAACCACTGCGCGGTGGCGCGGTAGATCAGCGGAGTCTTGTGGCGCCAGCAGTGCATGTAGCTGTGCTTGATGGTTTCGGTGTGCAGCAGCGCCCCGACTTCCGACAGTTTGTCGATGATCGGCTGGTTGGCCTTGAAGATGAACTGGCCGCCGAAGAACTCCAGCGACGGCGCGTACACGCCATTGCTCTGCACCGGGTTGAGGATGTCATCGTTGACCATGCCATAGGCTTTGCAGGTCACGAAGTCGTCCACGCCGTAGGCCGGTGCGGAGTGAACCACGCCGGTGCCCGAACCCAGCTCGACATAGTCCGCCAGGTACACCGGCGACAGGCGGTCGTAGAACGGATGACGGAAGTTGATCAGTTCCAGCGCCGAGCCGGTGGTGGTGGCGATCACCGAACCTTGCAGCTCATAACGGGCCAGGCAGGCCTCGACCATTTCCTCAGCCAGCACCAGCAGGCGATCACCGATGTCCACCAGGGCGTAGGTGAATTCCGGGTGCACGTTCAGCGCCTGGTTGGCGGGGATGGTCCACGGGGTAGTGGTCCAGATCACGATGGCGGCGGGCTTGGCCAGGCTCGCCAGGCCAAAGGCCTCGGCCAGCTTGGCGTCGTCGGCGATCGGGAACGCGACGTCGATGGTCGAGGACTTCTTGTCTTCGTACTCAACTTCCGCTTCGGCCAGGGCCGAACCGCAGTCAAAGCACCAGTTCACAGGCTTGAGCCCCTTGAACACGAAGCCGCCCTTGACGATTTCGGCCAAGGCACGGATTTCCCCGGCCTCGTTCTTGAAGTTCATGGTCTTGTACGGGTTGGCCCAGTCGCCCAAGACACCCAGGCGGATGAATTCGGACTTCTGCCCTTCGATCTGCTCGGAGGCGTAGGCACGGCACAGCTCGCGGGTTTTGTCGGCGCCCAGGTTCTTGCCGTGGGTCACTTCGACCTTGTGCTCGATCGGCAGGCCGTGGCAGTCCCAACCCGGGACATAAGGCGCGTCGAAGCCCGCCAGGGTTTTCGAGCGGATGATCATGTCCTTGAGAATCTTGTTCAGCGCATGACCGATGTGAATCGTGCCGTTGGCATAAGGAGGGCCGTCGTGCAGGACGAACTTCGGACGATCCTTGCCAATCTCGCGCAACTTTCCGTACAGGCCAATACTGTCCCAGCGCTGCAGGATCTGCGGTTCGCGCTGTGGCAGGCCGGCCTTCATTGGGAAGGCGGTGTCCGGAAGGTTTAGCGTGGCTTTATAGTCGGTCATTTAAGGCTCTTCATTAGCGATGGGCGCTAGGTGCGGCTAGTGCACGGGCGGCGGCGACATCCGCATTGATCGCCGTTTTCAGCGCCTCCAGGGAGGCGAATCGCTGCTCTTCACGCAGCTTTTGGTGGAAAACCACCGTCAAACGCCGGTCATACAAATCCCCGGCAAAATCCAAAAGGTGAACTTCCAGGTGGGCCTTGCCATCACCTGCAACCGTTGGCCTGACGCCTATGTTGGCGACTCCGGGCCACGGTTGGCCGTCGATATCGACACTCACCAGGTACACCCCGGTCAGTGGCACACGACGGCGCTTGAGTTGCACGTTGGCGGTTGGCGTGCCCAGTTGGCGCGCCAGCTTCTGGCCGTGCAGGACCCGCCCGGCAATCCGGAACGGGCGGCCGAGCAAACGCTCGGCCAAGCCGAAGTCGGCAGCCGCCAGGGCATTTCGCACCTGGGTGCTGCTCACGCGCAGGCCGTCCAGTTCGACGGTTTGCGCGGCTTCGACGGTAAACCCCTGGGTCACGCCGGCCTGTTGCAGGAAATCGAAATCCCCTACCCGGTCGCAACCAAAGCGGAAGTCGTCGCCGACCTCCAGATGCTGCACGCCCAGGCCATCGACGAGGATACGGTCGACGAACTCAGTGGCGCTGAGACTGCGCAAACGCTGGTTGAAGGCCAGGCACAACACCCGGTCCACACCCTCTTCGGCCAGCAGCTGCAGTTTATCCCGCAGGCGGGCCAAACGGGCCGGGGCCGTCTCGGGGGTGAAGAACTCACGGGGCTGCGGCTCGAAAATCACCACGCAGCTGGGCACGCCCAACTCGACGGCACGCTCGCGCAGCCGCGCCAGGATAGCCTGGTGGCCACGGTGAACACCGTCAAAGTTGCCAATAGTGGCGACGCACCCCCGATGCTCGGGGCGCAGGTTGTGAAGACCTCGAACCAGCTGCATAACGCGCTTCTTGCTCATAAAGTGGTCGATTATAACCACACCCGGCCCCAGACGACAGGCAACAGCACAGGCCAAATGATGCGAATCGAAAAAACAGCCGGCTTATTGTTGATTGCGATCAATTGAGCGCCTTGCGATTGAAATCCCGCAGGCGGAAACCCAACAGCAGCAACATGCCAAAGTAAGCGATCACACCGGCCATGACCAACAGGCCCAGGCGCAGGAATCGCTCAAGCATCTGCCCCTCGCCCCACGCCGGCATCCAGTGCATCAACCCCAGCAATACCGCCGACATCACCGCCACCGCCACCAGCAACTTGAGGGCGAACAGGCCCCAGCCCGGCTGCGGCTGGTACATTTTCTGTTTGCGCAGTTGATAAAACAGCAGGCCGGCATTGATACACGCCCCGGCACTGATGGCCAGGGCCAGGCCCGCGTGTGCCAGCGGCCCGATGAAGACCAGGTTGAACAACTGGGTGACCACCAGGGTGAAAATAGCGATTTTCACCGGGGTACGGATGTTTTGCTGGGCGTAAAAGCCCGGCGCCAGGACCTTGATCACGATAATCCCCAGCAACCCCACCGAGTAGGCGATCAGGGCACGCTGGGTCATCAAGGCGTCAAAGGCGCTGAACTGGCCGTACTGGAACAGGGAAACGGTCAGCGGCTCGGCCAGGATCCCCAAGGCCAGGGAACAGGGCAGCACCAGCACAAAGCACAGGCGCAGGCCCCAGTCGAGAATGCGCGAGTATTCCTGGCGATCCTGGCTGGCATAGGTCCGTGCCAGGGTCGGCAGCAAAATGGTGCCCAGCGCCACGCCCAGCACGCCGGAAGGCAATTCCATCAGGCGGTCGGCGTAATACATCCACGACACGGAGCCGGAGACCAGCAGCGAAGCAAACGCGGTATTGATGATCAGGGAGATCTGGCTGACCGACACCCCGAGAATCGCCGGCAGCATGTTTTTCATCACCCGCCACACGCCCGTGTCCTTGAGGTTCAGGCGTGGCAGCACAAGCATGCCGATCTTCTTCAGGTGTGGCAGCTGATACAACAGTTGCGCCAGGCCACCGGCCAGCACCGCCCAGCCGAGCGCCATCACCGGCGGGTCGAAGTACGGCGTGAGGAACAGGGCAAAGATGATCATGCTGACGTTAAGCAGGGTCGGCACAAACGCCGGCACCGAGAAGCGGTTCCAGGTATTGAGGATCGCGCCCGCCAGGGAAGACAGGGAAATCAGCAATATATAAGGAAAGGTCACCCGCAATAGATCGCTGGTCAGGGCGAATTTTTCCGGTGTGTTGGCAAAACCGGGGGCTGTGGCCCAGATAATCCAGGGCGCGGCGAGCATGCCGGCGATGGTCACCAGCATCAGCACCAGGGTCAGCAGGCCCGAGACATAGGCGACAAAGGTACGGGTGGCCTCTTCGCCCTGCTGGGTCTTGTACTCGGCCAGGATCGGCACAAAGGCTTGGGAAAACGCGCCCTCGGCGAAGATCCGCCGCAGCAGGTTGGGCAGCTTGAACGCGATAAAGAAGGCATCCGTGGCCATGCTCGCGCCAAAGATACGCGCAATAAGGGTGTCCCGCACAAACCCCAGAACCCGGGAAATCATGGTGATAGAGCTGACGGCGGCCAACGACTTGAGCAGATTCATTGAAAGAGTTTTTGCCTATAGATAAAGAGCAGGCGTACAAAGCGCCCACTTATGCGATACTGCGCGCCTGCAACAGCACAGAGCCAAAGCTCGCGAGTTTACAGGTCAAGCGCCGGAAATAAATCACCCGCCTCTTCAGATCGACCACTCAGCAGTTCGCATCAGCCGCCCTTGACAAGACTTCAACTCATCGGCATGATTCGCGGCCTATTTTGTTTGCTATTTCCTAAAAAGTCTTTCGAGGAGCTCGACGGTGGCCAACACACCTTCCGCCAAAAAACGTGCAAAACAGGCTGAGAAGCGTCGCAGCCACAACGCCAGCCTGCGTTCCATGGTTCGTACCTACATCAAGAATGTAGTTAAGGCCATTGACGCAAAAGACGCTGAAAAAGCTCAAGCTGCTTACGTTCTGGCCGTGCCAGTTATCGACCGTATGGCCGATAAAGGCATCATCCACAAGAACAAAGCTGCTCGCCATAAAGGTCGTCTGAATGGCCACATCAAGGCACTGAACCTTGCTGCTGCAGCCTAAGCGATAAGCTTGTTAAAAAACCGACCCCAGGGTCGGTTTTTTATTGCCTGCCATTTATGCCCCACCCCATAACAAATGTGGGGGCTGGCTTGCCTGCGATGGGTATTAACATTCAACATTGATGTCGACTGTTAAACCGTTATCGCAGGCAAGCCAGCTCCCACATAAAGCAGAGCAAAGTTACCAGGCTTATTGCGCGCTAGGCCACGGCAGGATCGGAATCGCCGTCACCGCATTCTGCGGGCTGCCTTCGATCAGGCGGTCGCTGTAGACCAGGTACACCAGGGTATTGCGCTTCTTGTCGAGGAAACGCACCACCTGCATGGTCTTGAATACCAGCGAGGTGCGCTCCTTGAACACCTCATCGCCATCCTTGAGCTCACCCTTGAAGTGGATTGGCCCCACCTGGCGACAAGCAATCGATGCCTCGGCACGATCCTCGGCCAAGCCCAGGCCACCCTTCACCCCGCCGGTCTTGGCCCGCGACAGGTAGCAGGTCACACCATCCACCTTGGGATCATCAAAGGCTTCAACCACGATTCGATCGTTCGGACCGACAAACTTGAACACCGTCGACACCCGGCCAATCTCTTCAGCCGAAGCCAGCAGCGGCATGACCATCAGCAAGCCGAGCAATCCCTTCATTACACCCATCGCAGTTATCCCTTTAGACCAGAATCAGGTTGTCGCGGTGAACCAGTTCCGGCTCAGCCATATAACCCAACAGACCGACAATCGACTCAGACGACTGCCCAATGATTTTCTGCGCCTCAAGGGCGCTGTAGTTGGCCAGGCCACGGGCGATCTCGCGACCGTCCGGCGCCACGCACACCACCATTTCACCGCGCCGGAAGCTGCCCTGGACCAGCTTGACGCCTACCGGCAACAAACTCTTGTTGCCCTGGGACAAGGCAGAAACAGCCCCAGCATCCAATACCAAAGTACCGCGCGTCTGCAGATGGCCAGCCAGCCACTGCTTGCGCGCCGCGAGCATGCCGCGCTCAGGCGACAGCAGCGTACCGATGCGCTCGCCGGCCTTGAGGCGATCCAGCACACGCTCAATGCGCCCGCCGACGATGATCGTATGAGCCCCGGAACGGGCCGCCAGGCGCGCCGCGCGCAGCTTGGTCTGCATACCGCCACGCCCCAGCGCACCACCGACACTGCCCGCCACCGCATCGAGCGCCGGATCATCGGCTCGCGCTTCGTAAATCAACTGGGCATCCGGGTTGTTGCGCGGATCGGCGTCGAACATGCCATCGCGGTCCGTGAGGATCACCAGCAGATCAGCCTCCACCAGGTTGGCCACCAACGCCGCCAGGGTGTCGTTGTCACCAAAGCGGATCTCGTCGGTGACCACGGTGTCGTTCTCGTTGATCACCGGGATCACCTTGAGCTCGACCAGGGCACGCAAGGTGCTGCGGGCATTGAGGTAGCGCTTGCGGTCGGACAGGTCATCATGGGTCAGCAGAATCTGCGCCGTGTGGCGACCGTGCTCGGCAAAGCTGGACTCCCAGGCCTGCACCAACCCCATCTGGCCAATGGCAGCAGCGGCCTGCAACTCATGCATCGCGCTGGGTCGCGCGGTCCAGCCGAGGCGGCTCATCCCGGCGGCAACCGCCCCGGACGACACCAGCACCAACTCGACACCGGCCTCATGCAAGGCCACCATCTGTTCAACCCAGACGCTCATGGCTGCGCGATCCAGCCCCTTGCCATCCGCCGTCAGCAGCGCACTCCCGATCTTTACGACCCAGCGTTGCGCACCCGTCACTTTGCTCCGCATCATCTTCAACCTTAGATTGAGGGCCACGCGACCCAGCGCCGCCCATAACGTTATTCGTGACTACCGATTTCCAGATACTAAAACGCCGCTCGATTGAGCGGCGCTTAAGTTTATCGCAACAGATCAGTCACGCACGTAAATGATTTCCGGGCCATCTTCATCATCCACATCTTCCTCGTCCCAATCATCGTCACCGATATCATGGACCGACTTGACGCCACTGCGGCGCAGGGCACGCTGGTCATCCAGCGCCTGCAACTGGGCACGCGCCTCGTCTTCGATACGCTGATCGAGGTCGGCCAATTCAGCCTTGTAGGCCGGGTCGGCAGCCAGGCGATCAGCACGATCTTCCAGGTAACGCATGATGTCGCGGGTCAGACGCTCAGTGCCTTCTTTGGCAATGGCGGAGATCACGTAGACCGGACCTTCCCACTGCAGGCGGTCAACGATTTCCTTGACCCGCTCTTCATGCTCTTCTTCGAGGATCTGGTCGCACTTGTTCAACACCAGCCAACGGTCACGCTCAGCCAGGGACGGGCTGAACTTAGCCAACTCATTGACGATCACTTCAGCCGCGTCCGGGGCACTGGTTTCATCCAGCGGCGCCATATCGACGAGGTGCAGCAGCAAACGGGTACGGGACAAGTGCTTGAGGAAACGAATCCCCAGACCCGCGCCATCGGAAGCCCCTTCGATCAGGCCCGGAATGTCCGCGACCACAAAGCTCTTCCAGCGATCGACACTGACCACACCCAGGTTTGGCACCAGGGTGGTGAACGGATAATCCGCCACTTTGGGCTTGGCCGCAGACACCGAGCGAATGAAGGTACTTTTGCCAGCGTTGGGCAGGCCCAGCAGGCCCACATCGGCCAGCACTTTCATTTCCAGCTTCAGGTCACGCTGCTCGCCCGGCTTGCCCGGTGTGGTCTGGCGTGGCGCACGGTTGGTACTGGACTTGAATCGGGTGTTACCCAGACCGTGCCAGCCACCCTGCACCACCATCAGCTTCTGGCCGGCCTTGGTCAGGTCGCCAATCACTTCCTGGGTCGCAGAGTCGATGATCGTGGTGCCAACCGGTACGCGCAGTACCAGGTCCTCACCTTTTTTACCGGTGCAGTCGGTGCTGCCGCCGTTGGAGCCACGCTCGGCATCGAAGTGCCGGGTGTAACGGTAGTCCACCAGGGTGTTGAGGTTTTCGTCGGCCATCATATAGATGGAACCGCCATCACCCCCGTCGCCGCCGTTCGGGCCACCGTTTTCGATGAACTTTTCGCGACGGAAACTCATGCAACCGTTACCGCCGTCGCCTGCTTTTACTCGGATGGAAACTTCATCAACGAACTTCATAACAAAACGCCTCTCGCCGCATGGACGAGCTTAAGAAACCAAGACATAAGACTCTTGCAAAAATGAGCGCAGCGACCTCAATTAAACGACCGCAAATCCAGCGCTTGAGCCCATTACAAACAGCTTTGCAAGAGACTCACCCCACAAACGAAAAAGCCCCGTCGCAAGACAGGGCTTTTCCAGCGAGCTCGCAATTAAGCCGAGACAACGCTCACGTAACGGCGGTTGAACGCGCCTTTTACTTCAAACTTGATCACGCCTTCGATTTTCGCGAAGAGGGTGTGATCTTTACCCATGCCTACACCGTAACCGGCGTGGAATTGGGTGCCGCGCTGACGCACGATGATGTTGCCCGGAATGATTTTCTGGCCGCCATACATCTTAACGCCAAGGCGTTTGGCTTCTGAGTCGCGACCGTTACGGGTACTACCACCAGCTTTTTTGTGTGCCATGAGTCAATTCTCCTAGTGAGGAATTAGGCTGAAATTAAGCCTGAATACCGGTGATTTTGATCTCGGTGTACCACTGGCGGTGGCCCATACGCTTCATGTGGTGCTTACGACGACGGAACTTGATGATGCGGACTTTATCGTGACGACCTTGGGAGATCACTTCAGCCACAACGGTAGCGCCAGCAACAACTGGAGCGCCGATGTTCACGTCATCGCCATTGGCGACCAACAGAACGCGATCAAAAGTAACGGATTCGCCGGTAGCGATTTCCAGTTTTTCGATCTTCAGGTATTCACCTGGGGCGACCTTGTATTGCTTGCCACCAGTAACAATTACTGCGTACGACATGGTATTTCTCCGATAATCCTGCTCACCCAGCGCTTTATAAGAAGAGGTATTGGCTGGCATGGCTGCATGGGATGGACGTCCCGAATGCAATTGCGTAAGGCAGGTGCTGCCCAGGAAGTTCAGGGTGCGCGATTGTACGCAAGCTGTGAGAGGCTTGCAAGTAGCCGCCAGTCGCCGTGAAAGCGTAGCGAGCGAAGGGAAGACAAGGAAAAAACAGGCGAGGAAGCGGAGTTTACTGGTTGTAAATGAGCATTCCGAGCCTGTTTTTGACGCAGGATTACCGAGCGCAGTAGCTTTCACGGTGACTGGACGCGCCTTGACACCCGGGGGCGCGGGTCCTAGCATGCCGCGCAACCCTTCTGGAGCGACTGTCGCTGATGCAACCCCAAGCTTTCTACCGCGCGGTGGCGGACGATTTTAGCGCCGTCGACGGCATCATCAAGAAGCAGCTGACTTCTAAAGTGCCACTGGTCTCCAAAATTGGTGACTATATTACTTCGGCCGGCGGTAAACGCCTGCGTCCTTTATTAGTGTTGCTGTGTGGCAAGGCCCTGGGCCGCGAAGGCGATGACCTGCGCCTGCTGGCCGCCACCATCGAGTTCCTGCATACCGCCACCTTGTTGCATGACGACGTGGTCGACATGTCCGGCATGCGCCGTGGCCGTGAGACCGCCAACGCCATGTGGGGCAACGCGCCCAGCGTGCTGGTGGGCGACTTCCTGTACTCGCGCTCGTTTGAAATGATGGTCGAGCTGGGCTCGATGCCGGTGATGAAGATCCTGTCCCAGGCCACGCGCATCATCGCCGAAGGCGAAGTGCTGCAACTGTCCAAGGTGCGTGACGCCAGCACTACCGAAGAAACCTACATGGAAGTGATTCGCGGCAAGACCGCGATGCTCTTTGAAGCCTCGACCCACAGCGCCGCCGCCCTGTGCGAAGCGACCGCCGAACAGGCCGAAGCCCTGCGCACCTTTGGCGATCACCTGGGCGTGGCCTTCCAGTTGGTGGATGACCTGCTCGATTATCGCGGCGACGCCGAAACCCTGGGCAAGAACGTCGGTGACGACCTGGCCGAAGGCAAGCCGACCCTGCCGCTGATCTACACCATGCGCGAAGGCACACCGGAACAGGCGGCACTGGTGCGCAAGGCGATCCAGAAAGGCGGCATCGAAGACCTGGAAAGCATCCGCGCCGCCGTGGAAGCCTCGGGCTCGCTGGACTACACCGCGCAACTGGCCCGTGACTACGTGGCCCGCGCCATCAAATGCCTGGAAGCCCTTCCAGCCAGCGAATACCGGGATGCCCTGGTGGAGCTGAGTGAGTTTGCGGTCGCCCGTACTCACTAACCCACTGTGGGAGCTGGCTTGCCTGCGATAGCATCACCTCGCTGCAGCTGATAGACCGAGGTGCCTGCATCGCAGGCAAGCCAGCGCCGACATTGAGACCACATCGCCCCCTGCCCCGGCAAAACCCTATATAATGTGCGACTTTTAGCCATCCTGACTTTCAAGGAGCTTTAGTGAGCACGTTGCCACCCTGCCCAAAATGCAATTCCGAATACACCTACGAAGACGGCGCCCAGCTGATCTGCCCGGAATGCGCCCATGAGTGGTCCGTCGGCGGCGAAGCCGAGGCAGCCAGCGATGAAACCGTGAAGAAAGACTCTGTCGGTAACATCCTGCAAGACGGCGACACCATCACCGTGATCAAGGACCTCAAGGTCAAAGGCACCTCGCTGGTGGTCAAGGTCGGCACCAAGGTCAAGAATATCCGCCTGTGCGATGGCGACCACGATATCGATTGCAAGATCGACGGTATCGGCCCGATGAAGCTCAAGTCCGAGTTCGTGCGCAAAGTCTGAATCTGCTGTTTCCATCCCGCGCCCGCCGCGGGATGGCGTTTCGCCCTCCCGTTGATCGAACGCAATCCCCATCCAGAAAAAACCTGAAACCGCCAATAGGCACTTGCTATTCTATGAATAAGAATTATTCTCATTGAAACCCATCAAGGAGATGCGACCCATGACTTATTTGATAGATGCCTGGCTGGACCGTCCACATCCTTACCTGCGGATCCTTCATCGGGAAACCGGGGAAGTGTGCGCAGTACTGGAAGAAGAAGCGCTAAACGAACTGCAGGACCAGGGCGACCTGGACGTCAACGGCCTGAGCTCCAGTGAACCTGGGGTTTTGAAGGAGGTGGTGAGGAATCTGTTTCTGTTCTGCTATGCCCGAGCGTTGCGCCCGGTGACGGAGCTGCATGGCAAGTTTCACCCATGAGCAATTACGTACAACACTGTAGGCGCGAGCGGGCTCGCGCCTACAGGTGATTTCAGCAGAAGGTCTTACAGAACGTCGAGCAGCTCGACGTCGAATACCAGGACGCTGTGCGGCGGGATGCTGCCAACGCCTTGTGCGCCGTAGGCCAGTTCGCTCGGCACGTACAGGCGCCATTTGCTGCCGGCATTCATCAGTTGCAGGGCTTCGGTCCAGCCAGCGATCACGCCGCCAACCGGGAATTCTGCCGGCTGGCCACGCTCGTAGGAGCTGTCGAACACCGTGCCGTCGATCAGGGTGCCATGGTAGTGGGTACGCACCTGGTCTTCACGGGTCGGCTTGGCGCCGTCACCGGCGGTCAGCACTTCAAATTGCAGGCCGGAAGCCAGGGTGGTGATGCCGTCACGCTTGGCGTTTTCAGCCAGGAATGCCAGGCCAGCGCCGGCGGCGGCTTCAGCCTTGGCTGCGGCTTCGGCTTGCATGATGTCGCGGATCACTTTGAAGCTGGCCGCCATTTGCTCCTGGTCAACACGGCTTGGCTTGCCGCCGAACGCATCGGTCAGGCCAGCCAGGATCGCGTCCAGGCTGACGCCCGGTGGCGGGTTGTCGCGCAGTTGGTCGCCCAACTGACGGCCAATGCCGTAGCTGACGCGGGTTTCGTCGGTGGACAGATTGACTTCGGACATAGAAAGGCTCCGCTGTAGGACAACCGCAAAAACCCGCAAAAACGCAGTGTCTTGCCGATCATCCAAACTAAAAGGGCGAGCAGACTAGCACACTCGCCCTACGCTTGATCAGCCCAAAATCCCGGGCCAATAGGCGCCAGGCGCGGATCAATGCTTGGTCAGTTTATCCAGGTAACCCATGGCAAACGCAGAGATCACGAAGGTCATGTGAATGATCACGTACCACATCAGGTGCTGTGGATCGACATTCTTGGCGTCCATGAAGATACGCAGCAGGTGGATCGAGGAAATCGCCACAATGGACGCCGCCACTTTCATCTTCAGCGACGAAGAATCCATGGTGCCCAGCCAGTTGAGCTTTTCCTTGTTGTCATCAATATCCAGTTGCGAGACAAAGTTCTCGTAGCCGGAAATCATCACCATCACCAGCAAGCCCCCCACCAGCGCCATGTCGATCAACGACAGCAGTACCAGGATCAGCTCTGACTCGGCCATTGCAAAGACATTGGGCAGCAGATGGATCACTTCCTGGAAGAATTTCAGCGCCAACGCCAGCAGCCCGAGGGACAAGCCGAAATAGATCGGCGCCAGCAGCCAGCGGGAGGCATACATTGCATTTTCGATAAAGCGTTCCATGGAATCTCACACAGCTTGACTAGAAATGGCGGCGAGTATATCAGCCACACACATTGCGCCATAACCACCCGGAAAACTGACCTGTAGCGCTTCTGTAAGACCATTTTTCTGCTAGTGTCGGGTTCATCAATGTGGCTCGATGCTGCCGGACAGGAACCTCAAATAATGGATGTGCGATCTCCCTTGGCCAGTCTTGGCCTGTGTGTGGCATTGCTGGCGGCCAGCGGCTGCTCCCCCAGCGACGAGCACAAGCAAGCCAGTCTCGAAGAAAAAACCGCCCAGTTCGAGCAGTCCCTGGACACCATCCAGGATCCCCGCCTCAAAGAGGCCGTCGCCGAGCTGGGCGGCTCGCTGCTGTTGCTGGAGCGTGCGCGCATCAAGCTCGACACCAAGCCTGTCGAGACCGAGTACGGGGAAAACACCCTGGCCGCGCTCGCGCACTACCCTACGCCGCAAGCGCTGGTGGATACCTACATCAACGGGCTGTTCGTCCTGCGCAAGAACTCGCACTCGGACTACCTGACCGATCTGCAACCGGTGTTCCCGTTCAGCTTCAATATGCCGGACCCATTCCCCTTTCCCCATGGCCTGGAATGGCAATCGGTGACCCTGAGCAACAACAAGACCATTGCATTCCAACCGGAATGGTCGGAAACCGACCCCGGCATCCAACTGAGCCCCAGCAGCTCCAACCTGACCAACCCGGACGACCTGACTGTCACCTATCCGTTTATCGAAGGCATCGAGACGGATAACAAGAGCCAGCCCCAGCCCGTCACGCTCAAGGGCCAGATCGAGGTGATCGCCCCCCGTAAAGTCCTGACCTTCGAGCTGACCCGCAGCGACGTAGGCCACAAGCGCACCCAGGAAAACGTCACGGTGACCCTGCTGGCCCTGGAGAAAAACCACGCCGAAATCGAACTGACCAACACCGCCGCCCTGGCGCCGCAAGTGGCCGATGACTCGCCCAACCCGCTGCTGATCCAGGCCCGGGACACCACCGGGCAGTTCCTCTCACGCTCCGGCTCGATCAACGAGAGCGCCACCCAGGTGGCCTTCTACGAGCAGCAACTGGCGCAGATGCGCAAGCAGAAAACCTGGTCCGAGGCCTTTGAAAAACAGCTGGAAGACGAGCAGAAAGCCTTTGAACACAAACAGGCCAGCCATTACGCCAAGGTCTACTTCAACGGGGTGATCGATAACCTGCAAGTCAATGTGCTGGATTTTTCCGAGGCCACCGTCACCCGCAAGGCGCTGGAACTGCCGATACGGCGCTTCGACAAAAACAGCCTGGAAAAAACCGTACAGGCCCTGCCCATGCCAGTCACGGTGTATGACGACCAGGCTGCGCAATGGCTTCAAAGCGCCAGCCTCTCCGAAGACCAGTTGAAAAGCAGCGTCACGATCAGCCAGTCGGTGGAGGATGCCAGCGCCGCCCGCATCGCCTTTGACCATCCCTTCACGTTCAATGACGACCTGATCGGCTCGACCCGCGCCAGCAGCGACGCCCCGCTGACCTTCTTTGCCGCCGATGACGCAGGCAAGCGCGGCGAGCCCATCGAGTTGCCTACCGAAGCCTTTGACATCGAGCCATGGCGCGGCACCATCACCTACGATCTCAATTTATTCCCGGAAAACCCGGCGTTTGCCGTGGGATCGATCCCGATGTTCCTGGCCACCATCGAAAAAAACACGGTCAACACCACACAATTGCCCAAGGGCCTGTCGATCAAGGACAACGCGCTGATTGTCGACCAAGCACTCTTCCCTTCCGACAGCTGGCGGTTCTTTGCCAAGGACGCCAGTGGTCATTACCTGAAGGAAATCCTTGGGGTCAGCCACCGCGCTGCGGAATACGGCACCGCGCTGTTTGACGTGCATTACTTTTATGGCCAGCCAACCGTACTTGAAACCTATCAGCGCACGGCGTTGAACACCGTGCAATATGGCTTTGAGGTCAAACTGGACAAGCCTGAAACCAAATAAACCGTGGCCCTACAGGTGAACCGCCTGGGGCTGCCCGCCATTGAGCTGGCGCAGGTGGGCCTGCAGGTGCAGGCACCAGATCTGCGGGTCGTCGGCCAGCTCGTAGCCGTGCAGGGTCAGGCTTTGCACAATGGATTCAAGCATGTTTTCCGCCACGAACGGCCCATGAAAGGGCCCTTGGGACTTGATGGTCGAGGGCTGCTCGCCCGTCATGCCGGCGGCAAACAACAGCGTCCACATCCCGGTATCCCCCGCAAGAGGGCGAATGGAACATTCAATTCGAGTGACCAGGCCCAGGCACTGGCGGGTGAGGCAAAGGTTGCGCGGCATGGCGGCGACCCTCGGTAGATCCGGTGTTCAGCCTCCAGACACAAGGCTGTCTCTATCCCATGACTCCTACAGATATCCTTGCTCTGAGAATAGAAGAAAACCGCTATAAACCAAGGTTGTAGAGACCAACGGTGGTTTGCCCCGAAAACCCAGTCAAAATCATGACACGCTTTCTGTAGGAACGAGCTTACTCGCGAAGTTCTCAAGTACAACGCGTTAATCCAGAAGGCACGCGTTATCGTTGACGATCTTCGTGAGCAAGCTCGCTCGTATCAGGTGGGCTTGGCCTCAGCCAACGCCTGCTGCGCCAGCTCCTTTTCCGCTTCCTTGAGGTCTTCTTCGCTGATCATCTCGGCAATGGCCCGCAAGCGCTCAACCACGCGGGCGTTGACGCTGCCCTCGGGAAATTGCCCTTCGGCATCCGGTTCACCGGCCGGTTCACCCACCAACAAGCTCAAGGCCTCGTCGGCCTGGCGCACGGCATACACATGGAACTGCCCTGCCCGCACGGCCTGCAACACCTTCTCATCAAGCATCAGCGTCGCGACGTTGGCCTGGGGAATGATCGCACCCTGCTCGCCCGTCAAGCCACGGGCCTCGCATAGGCGGAAGAAGCCTTCGATCTTCTCGTTGACCCCACCCACCGCCTGCACTTCGCCAAACTGGTTGATTGAGCCGGTAATGGCAAAGCACTGCTTGAGCGGCGTCTTCGACAAGGCCGAAATCAACGTGCAGGCCTCACCCAACGAGGCGCTGTCGCCGTCGACGTACCCGTAGGATTGCTCCAGGGCGATGCTCGCAGAGATCGCCAGGGGGAACTCCTGGGCATAGCGGCTGCCCAGGTAACCGGTCAGGATCATCACGCCCTTGGAGTGGATCGGCTGGCCGAGGTTGACCTCACGTTCGATATCGACAATGCCGCTGCCGCCCGGATACACCGTGGCCGAAATCCGCGCCGGCACGCCGAATGCCGAATCACCGACCTCCAGCACCGTCAGCCCGTTGCATTTGCCCACGGCCGCGCCGGCGGTGTCGATCAGGATGACCCCGGCGAGCATGTCGTCGAGGATCCGCGCCGAAACCCGCCCGGTACGGGTGGCCTTGGCCTTCAGCGCGCGCTCGATATGCCCGGCATCGGTGCGCTCATCACCCGCCAGGTGACGAATGAAATCCGCCTCGCTGACCAGCTGGAACAGGTCGCCGATCCGCGCCGACAAACGCCCCTGGTGTTCCGCCAGCCGTGCGCTGTAGGTCGCCAGGCGCGCCACCGCATCGGAGGTCAGCGGTGCCATGCCCTCTTCCGAGGTCCGGGTTTTCAGCAACTGGGCGAACTGCTCCAGGCTTTCATCGACCATCGGGATGTCTTCATCGAAATCCACCAGCACCCGGAACATCTCCTGGAAGTCTGGATCCAGGTCTTGCAGGGTGTAGTACAGCGAACGGGCGCCAATGATGATGACCTTGACCTGCAACGGGATCACTTGCGGGTTGAGGGTCACGGTAGCCAGGCGGCCCAGCTCGCCCAGGGGCGACTCCATCTTCAGCTTGCGCGATTGCAGGGCCCGCTTGAGCGCGTCCCAGACAAACGGCTCGCTGAGCATTTTCTCGGCTTCGAGGATCAGGAAACCGCCGTTGGCACGGTGCAACGCCCCCGGGCGCAGTTGCCGGTACGTGGTGTAGAGCGCGCCCTGGTCGGTGCTGTACTCGATCCGGCCAAACAGGTTGTCGTAGGTCGGGTGCGGCTCGAACACCACCGGTGCGCCGCCATTGAGCGGATGGCCCACCACCAGGCTCGGGCAGTATTGCTCCTCGAGCAACTTGCGCGCCTGGGCGTCGGTTTTCGCGTCATCCACCAGCAGCTCGACCACGGTCTTGAGCAGATAGACCTGCATCGCCTGCAGGTAGCCGCAGACGCCGGCGTTCTCGGCGTACTTCTCGGACAACGGCGCCAACAACGGCTGCAAGGCCAGGGTGATGGTCTCTTCGTTGAACTGGCGCATCTGGTTGTTGGACTCGCGCTTCCACTGCGGCAGGCTGGCGAGTTCTTCGTTGAGGCGCTCTTCGAGCTCGGAAATATCCGTGTGGAAACGCTCGCGGTCGACTTCCGGCAACTGCGAGAACTCGGCCTCATCCAGGGCCTTGCCATCGAGCATCGGGGTAAAGGCGATGTTGGTGCTGTCGCGGTACAGCGCCACGTCCTTTTCCAGGGCCAGGCGCTCGATCACATCCAGGGCGCGGTCGTAGCGCTGGTTGAAGGCGCGGTCGATCGCACTTTTGCGTTGCTGGTACGTCGGGTGCTCGAACACCGCCGGGAAGGTGGCGACCAGGTTGTCGATCAGGCCGCTGATATCGGCGATAAAGGGCGCCGCGCCGCCCGCTGGCAACTCCAGGGCGCGGGGCTCGCGCGGCTCATCGAAATTATTGACATAGACCCAGTCTGCCGGGGTCTGCAGGCGTTTGCCTTCGGCCTTGAGGTAGCGTTTGACGAACGAAAAGCGGCCGGTACCGGGCTCGCCCATGACAAACACGTTGTAACCGGGGCGTGGCATGGCCACACCGAACTGCAAGGCTTCAACCGCGCGTTCCTGGCCAAGCACACCGCGAAAGGGCTCCAAATCATTGGTGGTCGAGAAGCTGAACTGTTCAGCGGAGAAAGGGCGGGTCAGCGCTTCGGGCGCTAGACGCAAGCTGGCAGCAACAGGATCAGGCATCGGGCTTCCTTACATCAGGCGGGGCAATGGCGGCATTCTGGCGCCGTGCGTAGCCGGCTGGCAAGGCACGACTGAGGTAAAGCATAGACACGGGATGGCGCCTGCAAAAAAACCAGTCTGCACTGATTGTTTTACAAAAAACCACGGAACCCTTGGAACATGCCTAAACTCCAAACTGCGCGGGTTGGACTAAATAACTGGCCCCTAGGGCGTCTTGAGGCGCCTGAACCCTTGTCCATTGGTTTGCACACTAAGAGAACAAAGCTATGAAACGGATCCTTCTCGGTACTCTCTTCACCGTTGTCTCCCTCAATGCAATGGCCGAAGCGCCAGGTGGCCCGAACTGCGGTTGGGGCAACATGCTGTTTGAAGGCCAGCGCGGCACGCCAGCCCACTTCCTGGCTTCTACCACCAACGGCACCTCCGGTAACGCCACCTTCGGCATGACCTCGGGCACCAACGGTTGCAGCACCAACAGCGCGCTGACTTACGGCGGCAAATCGTGGATTGCCATGAATGGCATGATGAACGAGCTGTCCGAAGACATGGCCAAAGGCAATGGCGAAGCACTGACCACCTATGCCGTGGTCCTGGGCGTTGCCCCTGAAGACCGCGACCACTTCGCCGCGGTGACTCACGAACACTTCCAGCAAATCTTCAGCAAGGCTGACGTGACCGCAGAAGACGTGCACTCCAACACCATCGCTGTTCTCAAGGGCGACGCCCGCCTGGCGAAAT
This sequence comes from Pseudomonas sp. GW821-FHT01D09, assembly GCF_059422465.1. Taxonomy (NCBI): domain Bacteria; kingdom Pseudomonadati; phylum Pseudomonadota; class Gammaproteobacteria; order Pseudomonadales; family Pseudomonadaceae; genus Pseudomonas; species Pseudomonas sp. GW821-FHT01D09. The sequence continues at coordinate 55,641 of NZ_JBWKWY010000024.1, read as the reverse complement.
ACGCTACCCAGGCTTAAGCTCGACCTGCCCGCGCCCTTACCCGGCGCGGGTTTTATTTTTTGGACCTGCCCCTTTCCCGGGTCTTTATTTATTCCGACTTAAGTTGCCCCCTATGCTCAAACGCCTTGCCTGCCTGGCACTCTTTGCCTGCGCCCCGCTATCTGCGGCACCGCACCTTGATGATCAACGTTTGCAGCAACTGGCCAATGATCCGTTCTGGCTCTCGCTGGGGCACTACGAAGCCGGCAAGCTCAAAGGCTGGCGCAGCTATGTCAGCGACCAGAAGTTCTTCCTCGCCAAAGACGGCGCGCACCACCCGGACGCCGAGCTCAAGGCCACCGTGGATGCGCTGTACGCCCCGGCCAACCTCGGCGAAAAACATGCCCAATGCGTGTACCCGGCCCGCACCCGCTGGCTCAAGGACCAGTTGCACCTGACTGACCTGCCCGCCGTGGACTGCGCCGAGTTCAAGCAGTGGTTCAAGGACGTCGCGCCCCACAGCGCGGTGATGATCTTCCCGGCGGCCTATCTCAACAGCCCGTCATCGATGTTCGGCCATACCTTGCTGCGCATCGACCAGGCAGACGTGCAAAGCAACAAGACTGCGCTGCTCAGCTACGCGATCAACTTCGGTGCCTACATCGAAGGCTCGGACAACAGCATCCTCTATGCCTGGAAAGGCCTGATGGGCGGTTATCCCGGCCTGTTCGCCCTGGTGCCCTACCAGGAAAAACTCTCGGAATACCGCAGCCTGGAGAACCGCGACCTGTGGGAATACCGCCTGAACCTGACCCAGGTCGAGACCGAGCGCATGGTCGAGCACGTGTGGGAACTCAAGCAGATCCAGTTCGACTACTTCTTCTTCGACGAAAACTGCTCGTACCGCCTGCTGGAACTGCTGCAAGTGGCCCGCCCCGGCCTGCGCCTGACCGAACAGTTCCCGCTGACTGCCATCCCCACCGACACGGTAAAGGCGGTGAAAGACGCGGGCCTGGTGGAAAAGATCGACTACCGCCCATCCCGCGAGCGCGAGTTGCTGGAGCGCGCCAAGCCCCTGGACAGTGCCGAGCAGCAATGGGTGCTGAAGATCAGCGATGACCAGAAGCAATTGCAAGACCCGACGTTCAAAAGCCTGGGCAAAGACCGCCAGGCCCTGATCATCGACGCCGCCTACCGCCTGGGCCGCTATCGCGCCAACGGCCTGGAGCGCGACAGCGAACGCTCCCAGCGCAGTTTCGAGTTATTGCGGGCCATCAACCAGAACCCGGCGCCCGACCTGCAGATCGAGCGCCCCGGCCTGCCGGAAAACGGCCATGAATCGCGGACCTGGCAAGCCGGTATCGGCACCCGTGGCGACAAGGCCTTCGGCGAATACGGCCTGCGCATGGCCTACCACGACCTCAACGACAACGCCGAAGGCTTCCCCCTGGGCGCGCAGATCGAAATCCTGCAGATGAAACTGCGCCAGTACGAAGGCAACAACTGGCAATTGCAGCAACTGGACCTGGCGACCATCCGCTCCCTGACCCCACGCAATGAGCTATTGCAGCCGCTGTCCTGGCAAGTCACCGGCGGCCTGGAGCGCGTACCGGGCAAGCATGACGACGAAACCCTGGTCAGCCACGTCAACGGTGGCGCCGGCGGCACCTGGCAATTGCACGACGACATGCTCGGCTTCGCCCTCGGCACCGTGCGCGTGGAACATAACAATGACTTCAACGAATTCATCTCCCCCGCTGCCGGCTTCAACACCGGCCTGCTGTGGAAAAACCCGCTGGGCAACCTGAGCCTGGAGGCCAAGGGCGACTTTTTCACCAATGGCGAGGTACGGCGTAGTATCAGCCTCAATCAACAGTGGGAAGTGTCGCGTAACCTGGGTGTGCGCCTGAGTGCGCAGCGCGAGTTCAGCCACTTGGCAACGCCGGTGAACGAAGTGATGCTTGAGCTGAAGTGGTATCACTACTGAGCGGCCCCAAAGCCCACTGAAGATCCAATGTGGGGCTGTGTGGGAGCGGGCCCGCGTTTATCCCACACCCCAAGGAGTTCTTACGACATGGCCGTTACCTGCACCAGCCTTGAACACGTCCGGGAAAACATCGACCGCCTTGACCGCCAGATCGTCGCCCTGCTGGCCGAGCGCGGCAGTTTCGTGTCCCAGGCCGCCTATTTCAAAAAAGACAGCGATGGGGTCAAGGCGCCCCAGCGCGTCGAACAGGTCATCAGCAAGGTTCGCGATTTGGCGCAAACCCTTGGCGCCAACCCCGACGTTACCGAGCAGGTGTATCGCGCGATGATTGCCGCCTTCATCCAGCAGGAACTGGCCGAACACGCTGCACTTGTGCAACCCACGACATAACCTGCGCTCGCCACAGAAAATTTGCCGTTCAAACAAATTGCTCACCCGGCCTTCACATCTCCCCAACGAATCCCCTTCTAGACTTCCCGTAGGGGCCACTTAATGGCCAGGGAGTATGAGATGTGGCGGTTCGCGGTGATGCTGGGGGTGGTGATGGCGCTTTCAGGCTGCCAATCCACCCATGATGAGTTACTGGCCAAGGGGTATCCACCGGCCTTCGCCGACGGGTTTGACGATGGCTGCACCAGTGGGCGCCAGGCCGCCGGGGTGATCACCGGGACGTTTCGCAAAAACGTCCCGCGCTATTTGAAAGACCGTGCCTATGCCGAAGGCTGGGAAGATGGCTTTCGCCAGTGCAAGGCCATGCGTGAGAGCGAAGACCGCAATGAGTATAGGGAACGCCATTGGGATGAGCGCGAACGCGCCTGGCAGCAGGAGAAGGATCGCGACGCGGCACGGGCCTATCGCAGCCAGTAACGAATGTGGGAGCTGTCGAGCCCCAGCGAGGCTGCGATTGCGCTGGGCCAGGCAGTCAACCTGTAACTGACCTACCGCTCTCGCAGCCTCGCTGGGGCTCGACAGTTCCCACAAGGGATCATCGGTGTCGCTCAGGTCGCACCTTAGACAATGCCCTGCGCCAGCATCGCATCCGCCACTTTCACAAAACCGGCGATGTTCGCGCCTTTCACGTAGTTGACCCGGCCGTTTTCTTCACCGTAGTGCACGCAGGCATGGTGGATCGACTGCATGATGTTGTGCAGCTTGCTGTCCACTTCACCGGCGGTCCACAGCAGGCGCATGGCGTTTTGCGACATTTCCAGGCCACTCACGGCCACGCCGCCGGCGTTCGACGCCTTGCCCGGGGCGAACAGGATGCCCGCTTCGATAAAGATATCCACAGCCTCCAGGGTGGTGGGCATGTTGGCGCCTTCGGCCACGCAGATGCAGCCGTTGCGCAGCAGGGTGCGGGCGGCTTCGGCGTCCAGTTCGTTCTGGGTCGCGCATGGCAGGGCGATGTCGCACACCAGTTCCCAGGGGGCCTGGCCGGCACGGAATTCCAGGCCGAAACGCGAGGCCAGTTCGCTGATGCGTCCGCGCTGCACATTTTTCAGCTCCAACAGGGCCGACCATTGTTCCTCGGTCAAGCCGCTCTCGCAGTACAGGGTGCCTTCGGAGTCGGACAGGGAAATCACCTTGCCGCCCAGGTCCATGACCTTGCGTGCCGCGTATTGCGCGACGTTGCCTGAGCCGGAAACCGCCACACGCTTGCCTTCGACACGCTGGCCCTGGCGCTTGAGCATCTCCTCGGCAAAGTACACACAACCAAAACCGGTGGCTTCCGGGCGGATCAGGCTGCCGCCGTAGCTCATGCCCTTGCCGGTAAATACCGAGGTGAATTGGTTGCTCAGGCGCTTGTACTGGCCAAACAGGAAACCGATTTCCCGGGCACCCACGCCGATATCGCCGGCCGGTACGTCCACGTCCGCGCCAATATGGCGGTACAACTCGCTCATGAACGACTGGCAGAAACGCATGACTTCGGCGTCGCTCTTGCCCTTGGGGTCAAAGTCCGAGCCGCCCTTGCCGCCGCCCATGGGCAGCGAGGTCAGGGAGTTCTTGAAGGTCTGCTCGAAAGCGAGGAATTTCAGCACCCCCAGGTTGACCGACGGGTGAAAGCGCAAGCCGCCTTTATAGGGGCCGATGGCGCTGTTCATCTGGATACGGAAACCGCGATTGACCTGGACCTTGCCCTGGTCATCGACCCACGATACCCGGAAGGTAATGGCCCGTTCCGGCTCGCAGATACGCTCCAGAATGCCCGAGGTCAGGTAGTGGGGATTGGCTTCAAGAAAAGGCCACAGGCTGCGTAGGACTTCTTCCACAGCTTGGTGGAATTCCGGCTGGTCCGGGTCGCGTTTTTTGAGGCGGGCAAGGAAGGATTCGACGGATTCGATCATGAAAAGTCTCGGCAGATTTATTGTCGTTAATGGCGATTTGCCCAGGACTTTATCAATTCATGTCGCACCGTGACAGGGCAAAATGTCGCTTTTGTGAATTTAAATGGTGCAATAGATATAAATAACCCTGATTTTCTGCCCTCCAACAGGGATTTCAATGCCAGAGATGCACCAATAGTTAAACCGCTATCGCAGGCAAGCCAGCTCCCACACTTGACCGTGTCGTAGCAGAGGTACGCGATCTGATGTGGGAGCTGGCTTGCCTGCGATGAAGTCACCTCGGCCCCTCTCTATTGCGCCAAAAAAAAACGGAGCCCGAAGGCTCCGCTTTTCAAACCACCGACCCGATTCAGGCCAGTTTCTTGTGCCGTACCCGGTGCGGCTGGGCAGCCGCTTCGCCCAGGCGCTTCTTGCGATCGGCTTCGTATTCGGTGTAGTTGCCTTCAAAGAACACCGCTTGCGAGTCGTCTTCGTACGCCAGGATGTGCGTGGCCACGCGGTCAAGGAACCACCGGTCGTGAGAGATCACAATCGCGGCGCCCGGGAAGTCCAGCAGGGCTTCTTCCAGGGAACGCAGGGTTTCAACGTCGAGGTCGTTGGACGGTTCGTCGAGCAGCAGGACGTTGCCGCCCTCTTTCAGGGTCAGGGCCAGATGCAAGCGACCGCGCTCACCACCGGACAGGTCCTTGACGAACTTCTGCTGGTCGCCGCCCTTGAAGTTGAAACGTCCCACGTAGGTGCGCGACGGGATTTCATAGTTGCCGATACGGATCTGGTCGGAACCGTCGGAAATCTGCTGGAACACGGTCTTGCTGCCGTCGAGGTCTTCCCGGCTCTGGTCGACACAGGCCAACTGCACGGTTTCGCCGACTTCGATGGTGCCCGAATCCGGTTGTTCCTTGCCCATCAGCATGCGGAACAGCGTGGATTTACCCGCGCCGTTACCGCCGATCACGCCGACGATGGCGCCTTTAGGCATGGAGAACGACAGGTTGTCGATCAGCACGCGATCGCCATAGCCCTTGCAGACGTTCTTGAACTCAATGACCTTGTCACCCAGGCGCGGACCGGCCGGGATGTAGATTTCGTTGGTCTCGCTGCGCTTCTGGAATTCCTGGGACTGCATTTCCTCGAAGCGTTGCAGACGGGCCTTGGATTTCGACTGGCGGGCCTTGGCGCCTTTGCGCACCCATTCCAGTTCGTCCTTCATGGCCTTTTCATGGGCCGACTGCTGCTTGGATTCGGCCGCCAGACGGTCGGACTTGGCTTCCAGCCAACCGGAGTAGTTACCCTCGTAAGGGATACCGGCGCCACGGTCGAGTTCCAGGATCCAGCCGGCGACGTTGTCCAGGAAGTACCGGTCGTGCGTGATCGCAACCACGGTGCCCGGGAAGTCATGGAGGAAGTGTTCCAGCCAGGCCACGGAATCGGCGTCCAGGTGGTTGGTCGGTTCGTCGAGCAGCAGCATGTCAGGGGCCGACAGCAGCAAGCGGCACAGGGCCACGCGGCGCTTTTCACCACCGGACAGGTGCTCGACCTTGGCGTCCCAGGCCGGCAGGCGCAGGGCATCGGCGGCGACTTCCAGCTGGCGCTCCAGGTTGTGACCGTCGCCGGCCTGCAGGATGGCTTCGAGCTTGGCCTGTTCGGCGGCCAGTTTGTCGAAGTCGGCATCCGGCTCGGCGTAGGCGGCGTAGACCTCGTCCAGACGGGCCTGGGCGTCCTTGATCACGCTGACGGCTTCCTCGACCACTTCACGCACGGTCTTGGACGGGTCCAGGATCGGCTCTTGCGGCAGGTAGCCGATGTTCAGTTCGGGCATCGGGCGGGCTTCGCCTTCAAATTCAGTGTCGACGCCGGCCATGATTTTCAGCAGCGTGGACTTACCCGAACCGTTGAGGCCGAGCACGCCGATCTTGGCGCCCGGGAAGAAGGACAGCGAAATGTTTTTCAGGATTTCCCGCTTCGGTGGAACAACTTTGCCCAACCGATGCATGGTGAAAACGTATTGAGCCAAAATGTGGACCTCGTAAAAAGATGAGAACAGGGCCTGCGTAGCGTCATGGCGCTGTACGTAGCACATCGAATGATCAAGGTTAACCTAAGTCAGCGGCGGCGGGCAGATTGACAGGCGCTTTTGAGCCGCGCTTTTTCCGGCTGTAGCCCAGATAGAGCACAATACCCGGCAACGCGCCGCCCAAAAAATGGGCAATTCGTCATGCAATTCACGGCGGTGGTGATCCCCGTTGGCTGCGCCTGGGTGCTGTTCGGCGCGCGCCTCAGACGCAGCGGGCATGCCTGGCTGACGCCGCGGACAATAAACCGCACAGCTTCTGTGGTTATCAGTTGCTTTGCACTAGGGATTCTATTCAGACTGGCGGATGCCTTGATCAGTACTGGCCCGACCTGATAGTCCCGCCAGGCGGGACTGGCACTTTGCCACAACTCAGGGCATGCTAACCGCCCTCCGGGCGTCCGGCCTATAGTGCACGTCGCGCGCCAGTCCAGCCAAACCGCAGGATCACAGCTTGACCAACGTAACAAAGCCAAGCCCCTTGCGCGCAGCCCATATTGCGCCGGGTGCCCCCCTGCACGGAACTCTCAAGGGCGCGTTGGCGACGCTGGTCCTGCTGTTGCTTGCGCTATTGTTCTGGCAACTGCTGGACCAACTGCAGCAAAACCAGAAGAACCAGCAGCAATACACCATCGACTACAGCGCCGACCTGGCCGAACAGATCAGCCTGAACATGGCCCTGAGCGCGCAAATCGCCCTCAACCTGCTGCCGATCATCGAGCCGCCGCGCAACGCAGAACAACACCAGGCCTTGATGCGCAGCCTGCAGCGCTCATTGCCGGAGCTGCGCAGCGTCGCCCTGCTCGCCCCCAGCGGCGCAATCATCAGTGACACGGCCGACAACAGCCAGGACAGCGCCTGGCTCGAAGAGCTGGTCAAGCACAGCCATGCCCAGTCCTATTACCTAAGCAATAACAGCGATGGCTCGGTCATCTACCTGCTACTGCACCAACCCAGCGGCGGCACCAAGCTCTATTGGGCGTTGCGCCTGGCCCCCAATTACCTGGCCAACCTGACCCGCCAGGACGGCCAGGGCTCACGGCCGATGTGGGTGATTGAAAACCAGTTTAACCATCAGGTTGTCAGCCGCGACAGCGGCATGCCCAGCCAGTGGTCGGCCGGGCTGACCCCCGAAGAGCTGAACAAGACCGTTCTGGTCACGCCCTTGAGCAAAAGTGACTGGCAACTGCGCGGCCTGTTCGATCGCGCCGCCGTGCTGGAGCAACTGCTGCCGGCGTTTATCGGCAAGTGCCTGCTGGGCCTGGCCTTTTCGCTGATCCCGGTGCTGGTGCTGCTGAACATGCGGCGCCGCCAGCGCCAGGTCAACGAGGGCCGGCGCCGCTACCAGGATATTTTCGACGGCACCGGTGTGGCTTTGTGCGTGCTCGACCTGTCGGGCCTGCGCGGTTTCTTCGACAAAGCCCAGTTGCACACCCGCGAGCAATTGCAGGACTGGTTGCAAAACAGCCCCGAGCAACGCCAGCAACTGCTCAAGGAGCTGCGTATCACCGAGGTCAACCAGGTCGCCGTGCGCCTGCTGAACGTGGCGTCCTGCGAACAGGCCTGGGAACGCTTGATCGACGGTTGCCCGCTGAACACCAGCGCCATTGGCTACCAGGTGCTTGAGGCGGTGTTGACCGAGCACAAGCAGCTGGAGCTGGAGATTCAAATCAGCGACATCCAGGGCAACGACCAGTACCTGTGGCTGGTCATGCGCCTGCCGGAAGAACAGCACGACTATAAGGCGGTGATCCTCAGCATCAGCGATATCACCAGCCGCAAACTGGTGGAGCTGTCGCTGGTGGAGCGCGAGGCCTTCTGGTCGGACGTGGTGCGCACCGTGCCTGACCACCTGTATGTGCAGGATGTGATCAGCCAGCGCATGATCTTCAGCAACCACCACCTGGGCCACACCCTGGGCTACAACAAGCACGAACTGCAGCAGATGGGCGAGTATTTCTGGGAGATCCTGCTGCACCCCGAAGATGCCGAGCACTATCACGACCTACGCGAGCAACAACGCACTGCCGGTTACCTGGCGCAGTTGCAATGCCAGTTGCGCTTTCGGCACCGCAACAACCAGTGGCGGCGCTTCGAGATCCGCGAACAGGCCCTGGCCCGGGACAAGACCGACCAGGTCACACGGATCATCGGCGTGGCCAAGGACATCACCGACCAGATCGAAGCCAGCGAATCCCTGCGCGACAGCGAGCAGCGCTACCGCATGCTGGCCGAAAGCATCAGCGACGTGATTTTCTCCACCGACAGCAAACTGGCCCTCAACTACGTGAGCCCGTCGGTGAATGCGGTGCTGGGCTATGAAGTCGACTGGATTTTCAAGAACGGCTGGCAATCGACCATCGCCAACCCGCAGCAACTGACCGGCATCTACACCCTGGTCGAACGAGTCAGCCGCGCCCTGGACCAGCCCGAAGCCCTGGCCCTGCTGCGCGATGATGTGCAGACCCAGCTGTTCCTGTTCGATTGCCTGCGGGCCGACGGGCGCAAGGTGCCGATCGAGCTGCGCCTGGTGCTGGTGTGGGACGAGCACGGCGCGTTCGAGGGCATCCTCGGCGTGGGCCGCGATATCAGCCAGCAACGCCGCGCCGAGAAAGACCTGCGCATGGCGGCCACGGTATTCGAGCACTCAACGTCGGCGATCCTGATCACCGACCCGGCCGGCTATATCGTGCAGGCCAACGAAGCCTTCAGCCGGGTCAGCGGTTATGCCGTGGCCGATGTGCTCGACCAGTTGCCGAACATGCTCACAGTCGACGAACAACAGGAAGCCCACCTGCGCTACGTGCTCAAGCAGTTGCACCAGCACAGCACCTGGGAAGGCGAAGTGTGGCTCAAGCGCCGCAGCGGCGAGCATTACCCGGCCTGGGTCGGCATTACGGCGGTGCTCGATGACGAAGGCGACCTGGCCAGCTACGTGTGCTTTTTCAGCGATATCAGCGAGCGCAAGGCCAGCGAGCAACGCATCCACCGCCTGGCCTACTACGACGCCCTGACCCACCTGCCCAACCGCACGCTGTTCCAGGACCGCCTGCACACCGCCTTGCAGTCGGCCGAACGGCAGAAGTCGTGGGTGGTGCTGATGTTCCTCGACCTCGACCGCTTCAAGCCGATCAACGACTCCCTGGGCCACGCCGCCGGCGATCGCATGCTCAAGGAAATGGCCACCCGCCTGCTCGGCTGCGTGGCCGAGGACGATACCGTGGCGCGCATGGGCGGTGACGAGTTCACCCTGCTTTTGCAACCACGGGTCAGCCGCGAAATGGCACTGAACCGGGCGATTCATGTGGCCGAGCAAATCCTCGCCAGCCTGGTGAGGCCGTTTGTGCTGGAAGGTCGCGAGTTTTTTGTCACCGCCAGTATCGGTATCGCCCTGAGCCCCCAGGACGGCAACGAGCTGAGCCAACTGATGAAAAACGCCGACACGGCGATGTACCACGCCAAGGAACGCGGCAAGAACAACTTCCAGTTCTACCAGGCCGACATGAACGCCAGCGCCCTGGAGCGCCTGGAGCTGGAAAGCGATCTGCGCCATGCCCTGGACCAGAACGAATTCGTGCTCTATTACCAGCCGCAGTTCAGTGGCGATGGCAAACGTTTGACCGGCGCCGAAGCCCTGCTGCGCTGGCGTCACCCACGCCGTGGCCTGGTGCCGCCGGGGGATTTCATCCCGGTGCTCGAAGAGTTGGGCCTGGTGGTGGATGTGGGCGACTGGGTGATCGACGAGGCCTGCCGCCAACTCAAGACCTGGCACCAGAACAAGGTGCGGGTGCCCAAGGTCTCGGTGAATATTTCGGCGCGGCAGTTCTCCGACGGGCAGTTGGGCACGCGGATCGCTACCATCCTCAAGGAAACCGGCCTGCCGCCGGCGTGCCTGGAGCTGGAGCTGACCGAAAGCATCCTGATGCGCGAGGTCAACGAAGCCCTGCAGATCCTTGCCAGCCTGAAAAACCTCGGCCTGAGCATCGCCGTGGACGACTTCGGCACCGGCTACTCATCGCTCAACTACCTCAAGCAATTCCCCATCGACGTGCTGAAGATCGACCGCACCTTCGTCGACGGCCTGCCGTCCGGCGAGCAAGACGCGCAGATTGCCCGGGCAATCATTGCCATGGCCCACAGCCTGAACCTGGCGGTGATCGCCGAGGGCGTGGAAACCCATGAGCAGCTGGACTTCCTGCGCGAGCATGGCTGTGACGAGGTGCAGGGCTACCTGTTCGGGCGGCCGATGCCGGCCAATCGGTTTGAGGCGCAGTTCTGTAACGATGCGCTTTTCATGTTCGACTGAAAATCATGTGGTGGGGCAGATGGCCTCATCGCGGCATAGGTATCTACACAAAACTGATTGCTCCCACGCTCTGCGTGGGAGCGCCACCCTGGACGCTCCGCGTCCGCTTTTAAGCCCTGACGCAGAGCATCACTGGATGCATTTCCACGCAGAGCGTGGGAACGATCTGGCTACCATGAACGCCACTTGTCTGCGACATGATGTCCTTTCATATGCCATCTAAAACCCATTGGGTTAGAATGCCCCTCTTTTCTGCCCCCGATCCTTGAGGACCGCCATGTTCAGCCGTGATTTGACTATTGCCAAGTACGACGCCGATCTCTTTGCCGCCATGGAGCAAGAAGCCGTGCGCCAGGAAGAGCACATTGAGCTGATCGCTTCGGAAAACTACACCAGCCCTGCGGTGATGGAGGCTCAAGGTTCGGTTCTGACCAACAAGTACGCCGAAGGTTATCCGGGCAAGCGTTACTACGGCGGTTGCGAATTCGTCGATATCGTCGAGCAACTGGCCATCGACCGTGCCAAGGAACTGTTCGCCGCCGACTACGCCAACGTCCAGCCACACGCTGGCTCCCAAGCCAACAGCGCCGTTTACCTGGCCCTGCTGCAAGGCGGTGACACCATCCTGGGCATGAGCCTGGCCCACGGCGGTCACCTGACCCACGGCGCTGGCGTATCCTCCTCCGGCAAGCTGTACAACGCCGTCCAGTACGGCATCGACGGCAACGGCCTGATCGACTACGACGAAGTCGAGCGCCTGGCGGTCGAGCACAAGCCAAAAATGATCGTGGCCGGGTTCTCTGCCTACTCGCAGATCCTCGACTTCCCACGTTTCCGTGAAATCGCCGACAAAGTGGGTGCCTACCTGTTCGTCGACATGGCCCACGTGGCCGGTCTGGTCGCCGCAGGCATCTACCCGAACCCGGTGCCTTACGCTGACGTCGTGACCACCACCACCCACAAAACCCTGCGCGGTCCACGTGGCGGCCTGATCCTGGCGCGCGCCAACGCCGAGATCGAGAAGAAGCTGAACTCCGCAGTCTTCCCGGGCGCCCAAGGCGGCCCGCTGGAGCACGTGATCGCGGCCAAGGCCATCTGCTTCAAGGAAGCGTTGCAACCTGAGTTCAAGACTTACCAGCAACAAGTGGTGAAAAACGCCAAGGCCATGGCCACTGTGTTCATCGAGCGCGGTTTTGACGTGGTGTCCGGCGGCACCGAGAACCACCTGTTCCTGCTGTCGCTGATCAAGCAGGACATCTCCGGTAAAGATGCTGACGCGGCCCTGGGCAAAGCCTTCATCACCGTGAACAAGAACTCGGTCCCGAACGACCCACGTTCTCCATTCGTCACCTCGGGCCTGCGCTTCGGCACCCCGGCCGTGACCACTCGTGGCTTCAAGGAAGCAGAGTGCAAGGAACTGGCTGGCTGGATCTGCGACATCCTGGCTGACCTTTCCAACGAAGCCGTGATTGACGCGGTACGTGAGAAGGTCAAGGCCATCTGCAAGAAGCTGCCGGTATACGGCGCTTGATTGCAGTTGCTTGAATGAAAAGCCCGGCGCTTGAGCCGGGCTTTTTTATGCCTGTTGGAACGCGGTCAACATGTGGGAGCTGGCTTGCCTGCGATAGCGGTGGGTCTGCCAACTCATCATTGACTGGTCTACCGCTATCGCAGGCAAGCCAGCTCCTACACTGGTCGCGTTTCAAGTCAGGATTGGTAAACCCGCGCAAAGCCCGCGCGAATCTTCTCTTGCGGCAACTCATCGGCAATAAACACAATCACACTCTCCCGCGCCTCACCCTCGGCCCATTCGGTGTCCCAATCGAACCCGTAGAGCTTGAGCACGCCTTGGAACACCATGCGCCGGTCTTCCCCGGCGATGTTCAGCACGCCCTTGTAACGCAGCAGTTGTTTGCCGTGTTCTTCCAGCAGTTCATTCATGAACTCACTGAGACGGTCGATATCCAGTGGCTGCTCGGTGCGCAGTACCAGGCTGGAAATACGGTCGATGGACGGCGCCTGGCTGACCGGGCGCAAGGTCATGCCGGCGTTGAGGTTGAAGCCGCGCACATCCAGCAGTTCCGCCAAATCGATCTTGCCATGTTCCACCACACGGATCGGCGCACGGCGGTTGATGCGGGTCAGGCGCTGGCTGAGGGCCTCGAAGCTGGCGTCATCCACCAGGTCGCGCTTGCTCACCAGCAGGCGGTCAGCAAAGCCGATCTGCGCCTGGGCGATGGTCTGGCTCAGGTGGTGTTCGGCGTGGGCCGCGTCCACCAGGGTGATGATGCCGTCAAGCAGATAGCGCTCGCGCAGTTCCTCGTCGATGAAAAAGGTCTGGGCCACCGGCGCCGGGTCGGCCAGGCCGGTGCATTCGATCACCAGGCGGTCGAAGGCGATCTCGCCGCTGTCCAGGCGTTCGAGCAGCAGGTACAGGGCCTTGGTCAGGTCGGTGTGGATGGTGCAGCACACGCAGCCGTTGGACAGGGTCATGACCTGGACCGGTTCATCGCCCAGCAGCTGGGTGTCGATGCCAGCGTCGCTGAATTCGTTTTCGATCACGGCAATTTTCAAGCCGTGCTCGGCCTTGAGCAGGTGGCGCAACAAGGTGGTCTTGCCAGCGCCGAGGAAGCCGCTGAGGACGGTGACGGGGATGGGAGAGGACAAAATATTCTCCTTGAGGAAACACAAAACAAATGTGGGAGCGGGCTTGTGTGGGAGCGGGCTTGCTCGCGATGCAGGCAACTCGGTCTACCTGGTATACCGAGGTGATGCTATCGCGAGCAAGCCCGCTCCCACACAAGCCCGCTCCCACAGGGGGTTACATAGGCCCAACGCTATTGGATCAACAGCACTTGGGCCCGCCCTTGCCGCCGTAACGGGCTTCCTGGCGCTCGCGGAAGAACGCCTTGTAGTCCATCACCGGCTTGTCCGGGTGCTTGGTTTGCATATGCTCGACGTAGGTGTCGTAGTCGGGCATGCCGACCATCAGGCGCGCAGCCTGACCGAGGTATTTACCGAGGCGACCGATATCATTGAACATGCTTGCAACCCTCTATCACGCGTCCGGCATGGCTTGGAATGGTGCTTCTTTATCCGTACGTTCCTTGCTGCCCCAGGCGGCCACGCCGACTTTGATGGCATAGAACAGGATGCTGAAGACCACGAACAGGAACAGTACCGTCAGCGTCGCGTTGGTGTAGGCGTTCCAGATCACATGCTGCATCTGGTCGATGCTCTTGGCCGGGGCCAGGATCTGCCCATTGGCCAGTGCATCGCTGTACTTCTTGGCCAGCGACAGGAAGCCGATCGCCGGGTTGGCGTCGAACAGCTTGATGAAACCTGCGGTGGTGGTGCAGATCAGCAGCCAGACCGCCGGCAGCAGGGTCACCCAGATATAGCGCTGGCGCTTCATTTTGATCAGCACCACGGTGGCGAGCATCAGCGCGATACCGGCCAGCATCTGGTTGGAGATGCCGAACAGCGGCCACAAGGTGTTGATGCCACCCAGCGGGTCGATCACGCCCTGGTACAGCAAGTAGCCCCACATCGCCACGCAGCCTGCGGTGGCGATCAGGTTGGCGGTCCAGGATTCGGTACGCTTGAGCGCCGGCACGAAGGAGCCGAGCAGGTCCTGGAGCATGAAGCGCCCGGCACGGGTCCCGGCGTCAACGGCGGTCAGGATGAACAGCGCTTCAAACAGGATCGCAAAGTGGTACCAGAACGCCATGGTGTTTTCACCCGGCAGCACACTGTGCAGGATCTGCGCAATACCGACCGCCAGGGTCGGCGCACCGCCGGCACGGGCCAGGATGGTGGTTTCACCGATATCGTTGGCCACCGCCTGCAGTGCTTCGGGGGTAATCGCAAAGCCCCAGCTGCTGACGGTTTGCGCCACGGTCACCACATCAGTGCCGACAATCGCCGCTGGGCTGTTCATGGCGAAGTACACGCCTGGCTCGATCACCGAGGCGGCAACCATGGCCATGATGGCCACGAACGACTCCATCAACATGCCGCCATAACCGATATAGCGCGAGTGGGCTTCATTGGCCAACAGCTTGGGCGTGGTGCCCGAGGAAATCAGCGCATGGAAACCCGATACCGCGCCACAGGCGATGGTGATGAACAGGAACGGGAACAGGCCGCCCTTCCACACCGGGCCAGTACCATCGATAAACTGGGTCAGCGCCGGCATTTTCAGGTCGGGCATGGTGACCAGGATGCCAATCGCCAGGGCGATGATGGTGCCGATTTTCAGGAATGTAGACAGGTAGTCACGCGGCGCCAGGATCAGCCACACCGGCAAGACCGCCGCCACAAAGCCGTAGCCGACCAGCATCCAGGTGATCTGGATCCCGGTGAAGGTGAAGGCCTTGGCCCATACCGGATCAGCGGCAATCTGCCCGCCGAGCCAGATCGACCCCAGCAGCAACAGCACGCCGATGACCGAGATCTCGCCGATGCGGCCCGGGCGGATGTAGCGCATGTACACGCCCATGAACATCGCGATCGGGATGGTCGCCATCACCGTAAAGATGCCCCACGGGCTTTCGGCCAGGGCCTTGACCACGATCAGCGACAGCACCGCGAGGATGATGATCATGATCAGGAAGCAACCAAACAGCGCGATGGTCCCGGGAATGCGACCCATCTCTTCGCGGACCATGTCCCCCAGGGAACGGCCGTTGCGACGGGTGGAGAGGAACAGGATCATGAAATCCTGCACCGCACCCGCCAGCACCACGCCGGCAATCAGCCACAAAGTACCTGGCAGGTAGCCCATCTGCGCCGCCAGTACCGGGCCGACCAAAGGCCCCGCGCCAGCAATGGCGGCAAAGTGGTGACCAAAAAGAATATGTTTGTTGGTCGGCACATAGTCCAGACCGTCGTTGTTGATCACTGCGGGGGTGGCCCGCCGTGGATCGAGTTGCATCACGTTATTGGCGATGAACAGGCTGTAGTAACGATAAGCCACCAGATAAATGGCGACTGCCGCGACTACAATCCACAAGGCGTTGATCGCCTCGCCGCGCCGCAAAGCCACGACGCCCAGGGCGCACGCGCCTACGATTGCCAGCAACAGCCAGGGTAGGTGGCGGAGCAGGCTATTATTATTTTTCATTTTTATATTCCAGCCAGGTTGGACAGAAAGACAGCCAGTCCGAGTTTAGCGCGCTGGGCCCTAAAGACCAGCCCCCTACGTTGGTCTAGAGCCTTGCAGGGGCGAAAAAAACGAAATAAACGCCCGATAATGCAGTAAGGCTACAATCCTTGTATCTCCAGAGGGCTTCACCATGAGCGACCAGCCGTCAGATCGCCGCCGTTTTCGGCGGATTGCCTTCAATGCCAAGACCGAGCTTAAGCAAGGCGGCCAGCAATGGCAGGTGCAACTGGTGGATTTATCGCTCAAGGGGCTGCTGGTGCAAAAGCCTGCGCCCTGGTTGGGCAAGGACGACGAGCCCTTTGAGGTGGACATTCACCTGGACGCCGACACGGACGTGAGCATGCAAGTGCGGCTGACCCATGACGACAAGGGGCAACTGGGGTTTGTGTGCACGCATATCGACCTGGATTCGATCAGCCATTTGCGCAGGTTGATCGAGCTGAACCTGGGAGATGAGGAAGAGCTGCATCGGGAGCTGGGCGAGCTGCTGATCCTCTGACCGCCCAACCACATTGGTTTTCTAGTGTTGCGGGCTATTCAAACAAGGCATCCAGTGCCTGCTCCAGCCGCGTCACCGCAATCACCTGCAACCCCGGCGGCGCCTCCTTCGGCGCATTGCCCTTGGGCACGATGGCGCGCTTGAAGCCATGCTTGGCGGCTTCCTTGAGCCGCTCCTGGCCACTGGGCACCGGGCGCACTTCACCCGACAGGCCCACCTCGCCAAAGACCAGCAGGTCATGGGGCAGCGGCCGATTGCGCAGGCTCGACATCACGGCCGCCATCAAGGCCAGGTCCGACGCGGTTTCCAGCACCTTGACCCCGCCGACCACGTTGAGGAACACGTCCTGGTCATGGGTCGGAATCCCGCCGTGGCGATGCAGCACCGCCAGCAGCATCGCCAGGCGGTTCTGATCCAGGCCCAGGGTCACCCGGCGCGGGTTGGCCAGATGGCTGTCGTCCACCAGGGCCTGAACTTCTACGAGCATCGGCCGGGTGCCCTCCCACGTTGCCATCACCACACTGCCCGGTACTTCTTCCTGGGCGCGGGTCAGAAAGATCGCCGAAGGATTGGAGACTTCTTTCAGCCCCCGGTCCGTCATGGCGAACACCCCCAGCTCGTTGACCGCGCCAAACCGGTTTTTCACCGCCCGCAACAGGCGCAGGCGTCCATCGGACTCACCCTCGAAATACAGCACCGTATCGACCATATGCTCCAGCACCCGCGGGCCGGCCAGCGCGCCTTCCTTGGTGACATGGCCCACCAGGAAAATCGCCGTGCCGCTCTGCTTCGCGTAGCGCACCAGCAACGCTGCACTCTCACGCACCTGGGACACCCCGCCCGGCGCCGATTGCAGTTGCTCGGTGAAGATTGTCTGGATCGAGTCGATTACCATCACCTTGGGTTTTTCCACACGGGCGGTGGCGATGATGCTTTCGATGCAGGTTTCGGTCATGACCCGCAGTTGGTCCTGGGGCAAGCCCAGGCGACGGGCGCGCATGGCCACCTGTTGCTGGGACTCTTCGCCGGTGACGTACAAGGCCGGCATGCGACTGGCGATGCTGCACAGGGTCTGCAGGAGGATGGTTGACTTGCCGATGCCCGGATCGCCGCCGATCAGTACCACCGAGCCGTCCACCAGACCACCGCCGAGTACCCGGTCGAGCTCGCCGGACGCCGTGGAAAAACGCGGGATTTCTTCGACGCTGACTTCTGCCAGGGTCTTGATTTGGGCTTGTTGCCCGGTCCAGCCGGAGCGGCCGCTGGGTGCCGCTGCGCCGCCGCTTTCAATCATGGTTTCAGTGAGGGTGTTCCACGCCCCGCATTCGCCACACTGGCCCGCCCATTTGGGAAAGGTCGCGCCGCACTCCGTGCAGCCGTACATGCGCTTGGCCTTTGCCATCTGAGAACCTCCAACCGAAAAACCGCGATGATAGCTCAGCGTGGCGCTGCGGTACGGATTTCACCGTTGGCCAATCGTGTAGCGCTGTTGCCCAACGGGTCTTCGGCGTCCAGGTCGGCGCCCTGGGCCTTGAGTGCATCGAGCAATTCGACGCGCTTGAACAGCCCGGCGTACATGGCCGCCGTCTGTCCGGCGCCGTTGCGCTGGTCGGGGTTGCAGGCGGTGCCCAGCAAGCGTCGGGCAATGCTCAGCTCGCCCTTGAAGATCGCGCCCATCAACGCCGTATTGCCACGGTTGTCCTGGACACAGGCATCGGCACCGGCGGCCAGCAGTTGCTCCACGACCGGTTCGTGCCCGTGATAGGCGGCCAGGATCAGCGCGGTGTAGCCCTTGTCATCGACGGTATTCAGGGAATAGCCCGATTCGATAAAGGTCGTGAGCATTTCCACGTCGCCACGCCGGGCGGCGTCGAAGTAGTAATCCTGTAACTGCGCCTTGAGGGCCTGCGGGTCGGCGAACACACTCAAGGACCAGCAGGTCAATAGTGCCCCTATAAAGCTACGCATCTTCAACCTCCTCTACGGCTTCTGTAGGCGCGAGCGTGCTCGCGCCTACAGAAGGGCTGGATCAGTCCGTCAGTTTTTCCGCCAGGGCCTTGACCCGCGCCAGGTCGCCCTTGGCCACCTTGGCCACGCCCGTGCCGTACTCCGGATCGGCCTTGTAGAGGAACGACAGGATGATGTGCTTGCTGACGTCATCCGAGGTCGCCAGGGAACCACCGAAGTTCTCGATCAAGTCCTGGCGTTCCTTCTTGCTGAAGGAGCGGTACAGGTCGCCTGCTTGCTTGAAGTTCTGCTCGCGCTGGATCTTCGCCTGCTGGGTGCTACCGGTCAGGGGCATCTGGCTGTAGCGCGCGCCTTGCGGCTCTTGCCGGGGTTCCAGGCGGCTTGGCTGGTAGTTCACGCCCGTGCTGGTCTTGCCCACGTTCATTGCACCATCCTGGTTACCGTTGTTGACGGTGACCCGTGGCGCGTTGATGGGCAGTTGCAGGGCATTGGCGCCCAGACGGTATATTTGCGTATCGGCATAGGAGAATAACCGGCCTTGCAGCATACGGTCTTCCGACGGTTCGATACCCGGTATCAGGTTGGACGGGGCCATGGCGACTTGCTCGACTTCCTGGAATACATTGCCCGGGTTGCGGTTCAACACCATTTGCCCGACTTTGCGCTCGGGAACATCGGGCCAGATCTTGGTGGAGTCCAACGGGTCGAAATCGAACTTGGCCAGTTCTTCGGGCTTGAGTACTTGCACGTACAAGTCCCACTTGGGGAAGTCGCCCTGGTTGATATGGGTCACCAGGTCGTTTGTCATATGGCTGTAATCACGGCCCTGGACGTCGATAACTTGTTTGGGATCCAGGTTCTTGATGCCTTGCAGGCTCTTCCAGCGAAACTTGACGTAGTGCGCTTCGCCCTTGGCGTTGATCAACTTGTAGGCATGTACGCTATTGCCGTCCATCTCGCGATAGCTGGCCGGGGTGCCGGAGTCCGAATACAACTCGGTGAGGGTACGGGTGGACTCTGGAACATGGGAGAAGAAGTCGAAGCGACGGGAGTCGTCATCCAGGTTAGTGCGCGGGTCCGGCTTGAAGGCATGCACCATGTCCGGGAACTTGATGGCATCGCGGATAAAGAACGTCGGGAAGTTATTGCCCACCAAGTCCCAGTTACCTTCGGTGGTATAGAACTTGGTGGCGAAACCACGGGGGTCACGCAGGGTTTCCGGGGAGTGGTTGCCGTGGACTACAGCGGAGAAACGTACAAACACCGGCGTGGTCTCGCCGGCGGCAAACACTTTGGCCTTGGTCAGGTCGCTGAGGTTATCGGTGACGGTGAAGGTGCCGTGGGCGCCGGTGCCACGGGCATGCACCACACGCTCGGGGATGCGTTCACGGTCAAAGCGCTGCAACTTCTGGATCAGTTGCACATCCTGCAGCAGGACCGGGCCGTTGGCGCCGGCGGTTTGCGAGTTCTGGTTGTCGCCTACGGCCGCGCCATTATCGCGGGTCAGGTTGGCGGCGCTGACCGACAACGACAATAGGCTGGTACTGGCAATCAACAGCAGATTGCGCGCAGCAATAGACCTGCGGCTAGTAAGGTTTTTCATCAAGCAATCCTCTGGTTTTTTGTAATGCACTTTTACAGGTGCTTGCCAGAGGCTAGTGATCCTGGCGCCAGAAGATAAATAGAAAACACATACCAAGCCGATTGAAAAAATAGTGTGGTAAAGCGTTGAAATGCCGGCTATTTCGCGCGCGATTGATGGCACTTTGCAAACTATTTGCGATTTAATGTGTCGATTACAACGAACAGTGTTAGCAGTTGTATCAAGCAGGCCACTGCAGACTGACTTACACTGACTTCCTCTCCTCTCAACTGTAACAAGGAATAACCTATGGGCGTGATCAGTGAGTTCAAGGCCTTCGCGGTCAAAGGTAATGTGGTCGACATGGCCGTCGGTATTATCATCGGCGCAGCCTTCGGCAAAATTGTTTCATCCTTTGTAGGCGACGTGGTGATGCCTCCCATCGGCCTGTTGATCGGTGGTGTGGACTTCGGTGATCTGGCGGTAACGCTCAAGGCAGCCCAGGGCGACGTCCCGGCGGTGGTCCTGGCCTACGGCAAATTCATCCAGAGCATCATCGACTTTGTGATCGTCGCGTTCGCGATCTTCATGGGCGTCAAGGCCATCAACCGTCTCAAGCGTGAAGAAGCTGCCGCGCCAAGCCTGCCACCGGTGCCCACCAAGGAAGAGGAACTGCTGGGAGAGATCCGCGATCTGCTCAAGGCCCAGAACAACAAGCCCCTGTAGCCGGCCCGCAACCCCTGTCGGCCGTTGAATCAAAAAGGCGCCTCTCACCGGGCGCCTTTTTTTACCAGTAGTTTTCTACCGCCACCTGCCCTGGCCGACGCGTCAGGCTCAACTGCATATCGCGCTGCTTGAGCAATTGCCGGGTGTCATCAATCATCTGCGGGTTGCCGCAAATCATCACCCGCGAATGCTCCGGCGTCAGTGCCACGCCTGCTGCACGCTCCAGTTCGCCATTCTCGATCAGGGTGGTGATCCGCCCATTCAATGCACCTGGATGCTGCTCACGGGTCACGAGGGGCAGGTAGGTGAGTTTATGGGCGTATTCGCTCAGGTACTCACGCTCGCCCAATTGCTTGATAAGGCTCTGGTAGGCCAGCTCCCGGGCTTCCCTGGCGCTGTAGACCAGGATGATGCGCTCGAATTTTTCCCAGACTTCAAAGTCCTGCAGAATCGACAGAAACGGCGCGATCCCCGTGCCGGTGCCCAGCAACCACAGGTCGCGGCCATCGACAAATCGATTGAGGGTCAAGAAGCCGGTGGCCTGGCGCTCCACCAGCAACTCATCGCCCACGCGCAAGCGGCTCAGCTCACTGGTGAACTCCCCGCCGGGAACCACGATGGAGAAAAACTCCAGGAACTCATCGAAGGGCGACGACACCACCGAATAGGCACGCCATACCAGGCTGCCATCGGGCTTGGTCACGCCCAGGCGCACGAACTGCCCGGCGGTGAAACGAAAACCCGGATCACGGGTAGTGCGCAGGGTAAACAGGCTGGGGGTCAATGACTGCACATCGATCAGGGTCTGGCGTGTGAATTTTTCCGCACTGGCCGTCATGGGGGGCTCCGCTCTACAGGTAACCCCTAGTGTCCCCCAAAGCGTCGCCCGGAAACACCGCTGGTTTGTAGTGACATCCAGCCAGGCGTGCCATTGAGGTTGTTTAGGGGGGTAAAAAACCAGATTCGCGGTAGGGTCAATATGTTGAATATAAAGAGATAGCAATATGACACCAACTAAAACTATTTAGCTATTAGCTCCTGTCCATCGGCGTTACCTC
This sequence comes from Pseudomonas sp. GW821-FHT01D09, assembly GCF_059422465.1. Classification (NCBI taxonomy): domain Bacteria; kingdom Pseudomonadati; phylum Pseudomonadota; class Gammaproteobacteria; order Pseudomonadales; family Pseudomonadaceae; genus Pseudomonas; species Pseudomonas sp. GW821-FHT01D09. The sequence continues at coordinate 33,950 of NZ_JBWKWY010000024.1, read as the reverse complement.
CAACTATCCCTCATGCGCCACATGCGTTAGCAACTATCAATAAGCTTATGAAAAATATAAAAACCTCTACCTTGCGCGCCCTTCCAACCACATTTTTCCAACAAGACGCCAACGATCATTTCCGCTAAGAAACGCCCTGCTAAGTGCGAAAATTCCCACCCTGGGTTTGGATGCTGTCCTACACTCGATTCGGTAACGCTATGAGGACGTGCGTTACGGACAATCAGGATATGACTCATGGAGTGTGATCGATGGTCAACTGGCGAAACACACGCGTACCCAAACTTGAAGGTGAGGATGAGGTGACCACGATGTTTGACGCCGCTCTGAACATTACATATGAGCTAGGCTTTGAATATTGCGGTTTTATAATGGGCTCCAATGCTCTTTACCGGCCGAACAGGAACATCCACCTCAACAACTATCCAGATGAATGGAACAGAATCTACAAAGCAGAAAACTACTTTGAAATAGATCCCTTGGTCTCTCACTGTAGACGCGATGTGCTACCGCTCGTCTGGGAAGAGAAGACCTTTTCAGCAGTACCTGACATGTGGGTTCACGTACAAACCCAAGGGCTGAGTTATGGCTGGGCCCAGTCGGTGCATGACTTCCGGGGTTTTTTCAGCATGATCCGCCTGGGGCGGCACGAGCGTCCGGTGTGCGCCCATGAACTCTACGAGAAAGCGGGCCAGGTCCTGTGGATATGCCATGCCCTGCATACCGTGGTCGCCCAGGCCTATGCCAAGGAGCCGGTGTTCCAGTGCCCCAATAAACTCACCAACCGCGAAACCGAGATCCTGCAATGGTCGGCCATGGGCAAGACCGCAGCCGATATCGCAACAATCCTGTGCCTTTCAGAGCGTACCGTCGGCTTTCATATCAGCAGCGCCATGAGAAAGCTGGGGGTCACCAACAAGATTGCCGCCGTGTTCACGGCCATGAGGCATGGCCTTTTCTAGTGCCCCTGCATCGATCCGACTGAAAACACCGAATGTAATCCCCGTGAAAAAAACGTAACATTTACGACCAGTTCTGAGTGATGACGCCGCCCATCAAAGCCTGCGTCGCAGTCCACTCAGAAGGTTCCTCGCCCAGGCCCGGAACACCCGTCGATTATCCAGAGTTTCCCCCGCCATGCCCCTGCTCGATAGCCCCTTCGCCCAACTCGACCTGATCCGCCAGCCCGAGCAGCAAAACGAACCACTGCAAGCCTTCGATGCGGCCGACGAATATATGCTCGCCTACCTGGCCGAGCAGCAACCGGCCAGCAGTACCCGCGTGCTGGTGCTCAATGACAGCTTCGGCGCACTGGCGGCCAGCCTTGAGGGGCATGTGCGTGTCACCACCAGCGGCGATTCGTTCCTGGGCACCCAGGCCCTGCAAAAAAACCTGGTGCGCAACCACAAGACCTTCGATGCCGTGTCGATCGTGCCTGCCAGCCAGGTGCCGCGCGGGCCCTTCGATCGTGTGCTGATCCGGGTGCCAAAAACCCTGGCGTTGCTGGAAGAACAGCTGATCCGCCTGCAAGGCCAACTGGCACCCGGCGCCGAAGTGATCGCCGGCGCGATGGTCAAGCATCTGCCGCGTGCCGCCGGTGAACTGCTGGAGCGCTACATCGGGCCGATGCACGCGTCACTGGCGGTGAAAAAGGCACGACTGCTGATTGCCACCCTGGCCGACCGGCCCCAGGCGGTATCGCCCTACCCCACGCGTTACCGCCTGGACACCCCGGCCATCGAGTTGCTCAACCACGCCAATGTGTTCTGCCGCGAGGGCCTGGACATCGGCACTCGGGCGTTTCTCCCGCACCTGCCGCACAACCTGGGCAGCGCACGCGTGGCAGACCTGGGTTGCGGCAATGGCGTATTGGCGATTGCCAGCGCCCTGCAAAACCCCGAGGCGCAGTACACCCTGGTGGACGAGTCCTACATGGCCGTGCAATCGGCCGCCGAGAACTGGCACACGGCCCTGGGTGATCGCCCCGTGACCATTCGCCCCGGCGACGGCCTGGCGGACCAGGCGCCGCAATCGTTGGACGTGGTGCTGTGCAACCCACCGTTCCACCAGCAGCAGGTGGTGGGGGATTTCCTTGCCTGGCGCATGTTCCAGCAGGCCCGCGAAGCGCTGGTAGTCGGCGGCGCGATGTATATCGTCGGCAACCGTCACCTGGGTTATCACAGCAAGCTGGCGCGGCTGTTCCGCGGGGTGGAGCAGGTGGCGACGACCCCTAAATTCGTGATTCTCAAGGCCCGCAAATAAGCCACGCAAAAAAAACCCTCCGTGAGGAGGGTCAAGACTGCATGGGATGTCAGGGAGTACTCAGGCCCGCGGCGTTCATAAACATGCGCATCAGGCTGGCCACCACGAACAGGGCCAATACGCTACCGGCCCAGATCATTGCCAGCCAGCCCAGGCGCTGCCAGAGCGGCTTTTTCTCGGCCTGTTCGATATCGTCCAGTGAAGGTTTACCGGTCATGGTCCAAGCCTCCTAGTGATAGCCGTCTTCATGGGTCACCTTGCCGCGGAACACGTAGTAGCTCCAGAAGGTGTAGCCCAGGATGAACGGGATGATGAACAGCGTGCCCACCAGCATAAAGCCCTGGCTTTGCGGCGGCGCGGCGGCATCCCAGATCGAGACCGACGGCGGGATGATGTTGGGCCACAGGCTGATGCCCAGGCCGCTGTAGCCGAGGAAGATCAACACCAGCGTCAGCAGGAACGGCGTGTAATGGGCGTTGCGGGCCACGGCACGCACCAGCGCATACAGGGTCACCAGGACCAGGATCGGCACCGGCAGGAACCAGAACAGGTTCGGCAGGGTGAACCAGCGCGAGGCGATTTCCGGGTGAGCCAGGGGTGTCCAGATACTGACGATGCCAATCACCGCCAACAACACGAACGCCAGGGGCCGCGCCAGGTTATGCATCTGTTCCTGCAACTTGCCTTCGGTCTTCATGATCAACCATGTGCAGCCCAGCAGCGCATAGGCCACGATCAGGGCCACGCCGCAGAACAGGGTGAACGGGGTAAACCAGTCCAGTGAGCCACCGGCGAACTGGCGGTCGACCACCGGAAAGCCTTCGATAAACGCCCCCAGCGCCACGCCCTGGAAGAACGTCGCCGTCAGCGAGCCGCCGATAAACGCCTTGTCCCACAGGTGGCGCTTGTCATCCTTGGCCTTGAAGCGGAACTCAAAGGCCACGCCACGGAAGATCAAGCCGATCAACATCAGGACCAGGGGCAGGTACAAGGCCGAGAGCACCACCGAGTAGGCCAGCGGGAACGCGCCGAACAACGCCGCGCCCCCCAGTACCAGCCAGGTCTCGTTGCCGTCCCAGACGGGGGCGACGGTGTTCATCATCACGTCACGGTCGGTCTTGCCCGGGATAAAGGGGAAGAGAATGCCGATCCCCAGGTCAAAGCCGTCCATGATCACGTACATCATGATGCCGAAGATGATGATCACAGCCCAGATCAGCGGAAGATCAATACCCATGATTCAATTCCCCTTGTTCAGTGTGTCGCCGTGATCAGCGTCGCCGCTGTCATCGGCTGCCGACAATGGACGCGCCGGGGTACGTTGCTGCCCGGGGCCGCCATGGGCCGGTTCGGTACTGTCGTGGGCGATCGGACCTTTGCGCACCAGGCGCATCATGTAGCCCAGGCCAGCGCCGAACAGGGCGAAATACACCACCACAAACAGCACCAGGGTGATGCTCATCTGCATCAGGCTGTGGTTGGAAGAGGCATCCGCCGTGCGCATCAAGCCGTAGACCACCCAGGGCTGGCGCCCGATTTCCGTGGTGAACCAGCCGGCCAGGATCGCAATCAACCCCGACGGCCCCATCCACAGTGCCAGGTACAGGAACGGCCGGTTGGTGTACATCTTGTCGCCCTTGCGCAGCCAGAGGCTGAACAGGCCGGTGAAGATCATCAGCATGCCCAGGCCGACCATGATCCGGAATGACCAGAACACGATGGTCGAGTTGGCGCGATCCTCAGGCGGGAACTCCTTGAGGGCCGGCACTTGCTTGTCCAGGGAATGGGTGAGGATCAGGCTGCCCAGGTACGGGATTTCCACCTTGTACTTGGTTCTTTCCTCTTTCATGTCCGGCCAGCCGAACAGGATCAACGGGGTCGGTTCATTACCGATGTTTTCCCAGTGGCCTTCGATGGCGGCAATTTTTGCCGGCTGGTGCTTCAGGGTGTTGAGACCGTGGAAGTCACCGATGACCGCCTGGATCGGCGCAACGATCAGCGCCATCCACATGGCCATCGATAGCATGGTGCGGATCGCCGGGTTGTCCTTGCCCCGCAGCAAGTGCCAGGCCGCCGAGGAGCCGACAAAGAATGCCGTGGCAACAAACGCCGCCGTGGCCATATGCGCCAGGCGATAGGGGAACGAGGGGTTGAAAATCACCGCCATCCAATCGGTTGGAATGACCTGGCCATTGACGATTTCAAAACCTTGCGGCGTCTGCATCCAACTGTTGGAGGCCAGGATCCAGAAAGTCGAGATCAAGGTACCGACGGCCACCATCACCGTGGCAAAGAAGTGCAGCTTGCGCCCGACCTTGTTCCAGCCGAACAGCATCACCCCAAGAAAACCGGCTTCAAGGAAGAACGCCGTGAGCACTTCATAAGTCAGCAGCGGCCCGGTGACGGAACCGGCGAAGTCCGAGAAGCGACTCCAGTTGGTGCCGAACTGGTAGGCCATGACCAGGCCGGAGACCACACCCATGCCGAAGTTGACGGCAAAGATCTTCGACCAGAAGTGGTAGAGGTCACGGTAGGTATCATTGCGGGTCTTGAGCCACAGGCCTTCCAGTACCGCGAGGTAACTGGCCAGGCCAATGGTGATGGCCGGGAACAGGATGTGGAACGAGATGGTGAATGCGAATTGAATTCGGGCGAGATCTAGCGCCTCCAAACCGAACATAAGTCTTCCTCTGTCAGGTAATACCAGCTGCAGGCGGGGAGGCCTGCACCCACTGCCCCCACGGATATGGAGTGTGGCGAATTGCAATTCGTTCTTTTTATAACCGACCACGTAGGGATTCTGGCCTTTCGGCCACCAGGCCAACGCTGCAATCAGCATTGATCTGGATCAAGCAACGCTCAAAGAATAGTCCCATTTTTCGGACGGGATGGTGTGGTCTTTTGCCGCGCGACAGGCTGCCCCGGTAAAATGGATATCTTGCTAAGGATATCTGTATGACAGCAACTATTTGTTACAGGTTGATGCTAATCTCGCCGTTCCCCACGCTCAGTCCAGTCCTCGCCGATGCCCAGTGAAACCCCGCTGCTGTTACGTCATCACCGCCCTTTTATCGCGTTCTGGCTGGCACGGATCTTTACCGCCAGCGGCTTCCAGATGCTCACCGTGGCCATCGGCTGGAACCTCTACCAACTGACCGGTAACGTGCTCGACCTGGGGTTGGTGGGCCTGGTGGAGTTTGTGCCACGGGTGCTGTTCATGCTGCACACCGGGCATGTGGCCGACCGCTACGAGCGGCGCAAGGTCGCCGCTCTTTGCCAGACGCTGCAGGCCTTGATTGCCTTGGCGCTGGTGATTGGCAGCCTGACGGACCATATCACCCGCGAGATGATCTTTATCCTCGCCTTCCTGCTGGGCTCGGCCCGCTCCTTTGAAATGCCCACCACCCAGGCCCTGCTGCCGAGCATCGTGCCCAGCGCCCTGTTCCCGCGGGCGGTGGCGGCGGCACAATCGGCCCAGCAATCGGCCACCATCGTCGCGCCGGCCCTGGGCGGTTTGCTCTATGCCTTCGGCAGCGCCTGGGTGTATGGCCCGACCGTGTTGTTGTACCTGATAGCTTGCGGGCTGACCCTCAACCTGCCGGCACGGCAGACCCCGTTGAACAAGGGCAAGGCCACCCTCGACTCGCTGCTCGCAGGGATCCGTTTTATCCGCAGCCGACCGGACATCCTCGGGGCGATTTCCCTGGACCTGTTCGCCGTGTTGCTGGGCGGGGCCACCGCGTTGCTGCCGGTGTTTGCCAAGGACATCCTGCTGACCGGCCCCTGGGGCCTGGGGCTGCTGCGTTCGGCGCCGGCAGTCGGTGCGCTGCTGATGTCGTTGTGGCTGGCGCGGTTCGCCGTGGACCGGCACGTGGGCCGCGTCATGTTTACCGCCGTCGGTGTGTTTGGCGTGGCGACCATTGCCTTCGGCCTGTCCACCTCGTTCTGGTTCTCGCTGGCGGTGCTGGTGGTGTTGGGGGCGGCCGACATGATCAGCATGGTGATCCGCGCCTCATTCGTGCAACTGGAAACCCCCGATGAAATGCGCGGGCGGGTCAGTGCGGTCAATGGCTTGTTTATTGGGGCGTCCAATCAGTTGGGCGAGTTTGAATCCGGGGTGACGGCGCATTGGCTGGGCACAGTGCCCGCCGTGGTGCTGGGCGGGGTTGGCACGCTGGTGGTGACTGGGGTGTGGATCAAGTTGTTTCCGACGCTGGCCAAGCGGGACCGCATGCATACGCCGTAAGTTGCCTCACTGGATACGCAACTGGCTCCCCAGGGTATTGCGGGGCGCATTGATCGACGTGTTGCTGTACTCGAACCAGCCTGCAGCGCGGATATCCACGTCAAATATATAGATGTAGCCCATCAATGTACCCGCGCCATTGCAGGCCTGGCTGACGGCGCCGACCTGGCAGATCGCCGTCTTTTGCCCCGCAAGCCGCGCCCCATCAAAGGTGGCGATGGAATTATTGCCCAGCCCCGCTTCCATCACCGAGATCCGCGTCGGCCCACGGTGCTGGCACTGCCGGGTGCTGTCGACGCCCTCGGCGATGGACTCGTTGCACACCTGGGACTGCACCTGGAATACCCGCACCTCGCTCAAGGCCGGTGCAGGCGCGCCCCACGCTGGTGCCGCCGCCAGCCACAGGCCGATACAGGCGAACGGAGCTAGACTCCACGCGATGGCTTTTTTCATGCTTTCGATGACCCTGGACTGAACGTCGACGGAGTATGCCTCAAGGCCACACTCAACAAAACCGAGGCTGGGCGCCACAGGCCGTCGACCTGCTGGTATGATGCGCCGCTTTTTCCGATCCTCTGTAGAAAACACGCAGCGCCTGGCGCAGTTTGTGCTTTGACTTTGAGGTCAACAAATCACGGCGCCAAGCGCGCCACAGGGAGCAGGCATGCTGGAAAAGCTGTTTCAACTCAAGGCACACAACACCAACGTGCGTACCGAGATTCTGGCCGGTATCACGACATTCCTGGCCATGGCCTACATCCTGTTCGTCAACCCGAGCATTCTCGGCGAGACCGGCATGGACAAGGGCGCGCTGTTTGTCGCCACCTGCCTGGCGGCGGCCATCGGTTCGACGATCATGGGCCTGATCGCCAACTACCCGATTGCCCTGGCACCGGGCATGGGCCTGAACGCCTTCTTTACCTACACCGTGGTCCTGCACCTGGGCCATACCTGGCAAGTGGCGCTCGGTGCGGTCTTCATCTCCGCCGTGCTGTTTTTCCTGCTGTCGATCTTCCGCATCCGTGAATGGATCATCAATGCCATCCCCTTGCCCCTGCGCTCGGCGATTGCCGCCGGTATCGGCCTGTTCCTGGCGCTGATCGCCCTGCATAACGCCGGCATCGTGGTCAGCAACCCGGCGACCATGCTGGGCATGGGCGACCTGGCCAAGCCTGCACCGATCCTGGCCACCCTGGGCTTTTTCCTGATTGTGGCCCTGGAAGCCCTGAAGGTGCGCGGCGCCGTATTGATCGGCATCCTGGCCGTGACCATCGCCGCCATCGCGCTTGGCGTCACCCCGTTCGGTGGCGTGGTGTCGATGCCGCCTTCCCTGGCCCCGACTTTCCTGCAACTGGATATCGCCGGCGCCCTGGACGTAGGCTTGATCAGCGTGATCTTCGCCTTCCTGTTCGTTGACCTGTTCGACAACTCCGGCACCCTGATCGGCGTCGCCAAGCGCGCCGGCCTGATGGGCAAGGACGGCCACATGCCGAAAATGGGCCGCGCCCTGATCGCCGACAGCACCGCGGCCATGGCCGGTTCGCTGCTGGGCACCTCGACCACCACCAGCTACATCGAGTCGGCTGCTGGCGTGAGTGCCGGTGGCCGCACCGGTTTGACCGCCATCGTGGTGGCGATCCTGTTCCTGCTGGCACTGTTCTTCTCGCCGCTGGCCGCCAGCGTCCCGGCGTTTGCCACCGCCCCCGCCCTGCTGTTTGTCGCGGTACTGATGACCTCCGGCCTGGCGGAAATCGACTGGGACGATATTACGGTTGCCGCCCCGGTGGTGATCACCGCCCTGGCGATGCCCTTCACTTACTCCATCGCCAACGGCATCGCCTTCGGCTTCATCGCCTGGACCGGTATCAAGCTGCTTACGGGCCGCTACCGTGAACTCAACCCAGCGCTGGTGATCCTGTCGATCCTGTTCGTGATCAAGCTAGGCTGGTTCCCCGCATGACTTTTGACGCAGCAAGTTACGCCCAGCAACTGCAAGAAAAGGTCACGCGCTTGCGTGACCTGCTCGCGCCGTTCGACGCGCCCGAGCCGCAGGTGTTCGATTCGCCCCTGCAGAACTTCCGCCTGCGCGCCGAGTTCCGCCTGTGGCGCGAAGACGGCCAGCGCCACTACGCGATGTTCTCCCAGGACGACAAGCGCACGCCGATCCTGATCGAGGAATTCCCCATTGCCAGCCTGCGCATCAACCAGTTGATGCCGCAGCTCAAGGCCGCCTGGCAAGCCAGCGCCGCCCTGAGCCACAAGCTGTTCCAGGTGGAGTTCCTCACCACCCTGGCCGGCGACGCGATGATCACGCTGTGCTATCACCGCCCACTGGACGAGCATTGGCACACCGCTGCCAACAAGCTGGCGGCCGAGCTGAACGTCAGGATCATCGGCCGCTCCAAGGGCAAGCGCGATGTGATCGGCCACGACTATGTAGTCGAGAAGCTCGAGGTCGGCGGTCGCACCTTCAGCTATCGCCAGCCCGAAGGCGCCTTCACCCAGCCCAACGGTACGGTGAACCAGAAGATGCTCAACTGGGCCTATGAAGCCCTGGGCGATCGCAGCGATGACCTGTTGGAGCTGTATTGCGGCAACGGCAACTTCACCCTGCCCCTGGCCACCCGCGTGCGCAAGGTACTGGCCACCGAGATCAGCAAGACGTCGGTCAACGCCGCCCTGAGCAACCTCGATGAAAACGCCGTGGGTAACGTCACCCTGGTGCGCCTGTCTGCCGAAGAACTGACCGAAGCCCTGAACGAGGTGCGGCCGTTCCGACGCCTGCACGGTATCGACCTCAAGAGCTACGCGTTCGGCAGCGTATTCGTCGACCCGCCCCGCGCCGGCATGGACCCGGACACCTGCGAGTTGACCCGACGTTTCGAGAACATCCTGTACATCTCCTGCAACCCGGAGACGTTGGCGGCGAACATTGCGCAACTGCATGACACCCACCGCATCACCCGTTGTGCGATGTTCGACCAGTTCCCGTGGACCCACCATATGGAATCGGGTGTGCTGCTGACCCGGCGCTAACCCCTTAGTGGATGTGGTGAGTATTCACCGGCTCATTCCTCCTTGCGTGGCCGCCCGCCCTTCTTGCCATTGGCACGGGCGGCTTCGGACTTGGCGGCACTGGTCTTACGGCCATTGCGCGATGCCACCATGCTCGCCGCCAGGTCCATCAAGGGCTGGCTCGTGGCGATCAGGCCGGCGATGGACACATGCAGGTCGCGGGCCTCACAGCACAGCGCCTTGCCGCCAAACCCGAGCTCCAGCTGCTGGAAGTCCTGCACAGAAAACCCTTCAAACTCCGCAAGGCCAGCCACCGGCAACAGAATGCGGCTGCCGTCACTGAAGCCGATACAGATGCAGTCGTCTTCATAGCCCACGGAGCTGGCATTGGCGTACACCCACTTGAGCTTGCGCCCACGGGCCACCGCCTTATCGATGGCGGCCTCAGTGAGCGGGACATCGGGCCGTACCTTGGCTTTTACAATTTTCATAACTCAATCTCCACGGATCCTGGCGCCCTCACCAGGTTCAAAATGGTTCGCCGCCCCGCCACATCGTGCCGGGCCTTGGCGATCACGTAGACACCCCGCCGGATGACCAACCCCGGCACCACCTCATCGGCCTCCCAATCCCAGGAATGGTTCTCCAGGCAGACCGTGTGCAGCTTCTCCCACCAGATCCTTCGCGCCCGCGCCAGATAATGCGGCTGCTTCAATGCCTGGCGGATGCCTTCCAGCACCCCACTGGGTGGCCGCCGCCGCTCGGGATCCACATCCCACAACGCCACGTCCCCATGCAGAAAGCTGAAGCAAAAACGCGCATCCCAGTCCTTGCCCCCGACATGTACGTGTGGCGGGCAATGCTCATCCCTGAGCAACACTGCAATCACATGTCCTTTGTAAGTGCCTACTTTCATCGTAACCCATCCGTTAGGTTATTTATCACCGATCGGCGCTTTAACGAGCATCAACCGACAGCCGGCTCCTTCCAATCGCCAAAGCTGCCTCACAGCCTAGTAACGATTGGCACCGCTTCAAATGCCGGGTTGTAACCGTGCGTGCCCCAGCCAATACAGCCCTCACCCACAATTGATCGTTCGTTAATCGAACACTTCCCCTGCGCAGGAGCCCACGCCAATTGACCAAATTAACTATTCAGTACATTTTATTCCCATCCATAAAAACAACACCGGAGACACTCCCATGCCACCTATCGTGCTGGTCCTCAACGGCCCCAACCTGAACCTGCTCGGCACCCGCGAACCGGCCACCTATGGCCACGAAACCCTGGCTGATGTCGCCGCGCTCTGTGGACGCAGCGCTGAACAGCTCGGGCTGAAACTGGAGTTTCGCCAGACCAACCACGAGGGCGAGCTGCTGGACTGGATCCACGGCGCCCGCGCCCGCTGTGCCGGGATTGTGATCAACCCGGCGGCCTGGACCCACACCAGCGTGGCCATCCGCGACGCCCTGGTGGCCAGTGAACTGCCAGTGATCGAAGTGCATCTGTCCAACGTGCATGCCCGCGACCCCTTTCGTCATCACTCCTTCGTCTCGCCCATCGCCAAGGCTGTGCTCGCCGGATTTGGCAGCCACGGCTACCACCTGGCCCTTGAGCATTTGGGGCGGGTGCTCAAATGAAACCATCCATCCTCGCCGGCCTGATCGGCGCCGGCATCCAGGCGTCCCGCACGCCGGCCCTGCATGAGCAGGAAGGCGATGCCCAAGGCTTGCGCTACCTGTATCGCCTGATCGACCTGGATCAGTTGCACCTGGACAGCAACGCCCTGCCCGAGCTGCTCAAGGCTGCCGAGCAGATGAACTTCACCGGGCTGAACATCACCTACCCGTGCAAGCAGGCGATCCTGCCGCTGCTCGATGAACTCTCGCCCGAAGCCCGGGGCATCGGCGCGGTCAACACCGTGGTCTGGCGCGAGGGCAAGCGTATCGGCCACAACACCGACTGCCTGGGTTTTGCCGAAGGGTTTCGCCGTGGCCTGCCGGATGCGGCGCGCCAGCGTGTGGTGCAGATGGGCGCCGGTGGCGCGGGCGCGGCGGTGGCCCATGCGCTGTTGGCCGAGGGGGTCGGCCAGTTGAGTGTGTTCGATGTGGATAACGACCGCGCCCAAAGCCTGGCCGCCAACCTCAACCAGCACTTCGGCCCAGACCGGGCGTACGCCGGCAGCAACCTGGATAGCGCGATGGCGGCAGCCGACGGCCTGGTCAACACCACGCCCATGGGCATGGCCAAACTGCCGGGCATGCCCGTGCCAGCGGGGTTGTTGCGTGCGGATTTGTGGGTCGCGGAAATCGTCTACTTCCCGCTGGAAACCGAGCTGCTACGCAGTGCGCGGGCCTTGGGCTGTCGCACGCTGGATGGGGGCAATATGGCGGTGTTCCAGGCGGTGAAGGCCTTTGAGTTATTCAGTGGGAAGCAGGCGGATGCACAAAGGATGCTGCAACACTTCCAGAGCATGAATACTTCACTGTAGAAGCCAGCTCCCACACAAACACACCCACATTGAATTCGGCGGTGGATCAGGCCTGTAGGTAACGCAGCACCGACTCGCAAATCATCGCCCGATGCCGCTGCTTGATTGCTTCATCCGACAATTCGATCTGAAAAATCTCACTGAAGGTATGGCGGTTGGACACCCGGTAAAAGCTGAACGAATTGATCAGCAAATGCACATCCAGCGGCTCCAGCCCCGCGCGGAACAGCCCCTGCTCCGCCCCCCGGCGCAAGGTCGCCCCGAGCGCCTCAAGGATATTGCTGTTCATCGCCTTGATCGCATCCGACTGCTTTACGTACTCAGCGTTGTGAATATTCTCGATGCTGACAATCCGCACAAAATCCACATTCTGGTCATGGTGGTCGAAGGTGAATTCCACCAGGCGCCGGATCGCTTCACGGGGTTCCAGCGCGGTGAGGTTCATCCGGGTTTCGGTGTTGCGGATATCCCCGTAGAGCTTTTCCAGGACCTCGACGTACAGTTGCTCCTTACTGCCGAAGTAGTAATAGATCATGCGCTTGGAGGTGTGGATGCGCTCGGCGATGGCATCCACCCGCGCCCCGGAAAGGCCCTGCTGCACGAACTCGACAATGGCCTCTTGCAGAATGTTCTCGCGGGTCTTTTCCGGGTTGTTCTTGCGGCTCTTGCGCGGCGCCAGGGGGGCGTTGGGCAGTTCGGAGGTCGGGGTCATGGTGCGCTCACGGCCATTGATGCAGGTGCCGATTATGGGCCGCCACGTCGTACGAAGGAAGCGCCAGCGCCCTACAACTTGGCCTGACGCAACGCCCCGCTGCGCGACTTGGCCATCGCGGCCAGGCGTACCGCCACATTGGCGGCGCCATAGCCCGCATAACCGTTTTTGCGCTGGATGATCTCGAAGAAAAACCGCCCCTCGAAGGGTTCGGTGTACACATGAAACAACTCACCGCCCTGGGCATCACGGTCGTACAACACGTTGTAGTACGCCAGCTCGCTGAGGAACTGATCGTCGAAATCAAAACGCGCCGCCAGGTCATCGTAGTAGTTGAGCGGGATATCCAGCAGTGGCACGCCCGCCTCTTTGGCCCGGCTGACCTCGGCAAAAATATCCGCACAATCGAAGGCTATGTGATGCACACCGGAGCCACGATAACTGGATAAGGCGTGGGAAATCGCCGTGTTGCGGTTCTCGGAAATATTCAGCGGCAGGCGGATCGAACTGCAGCGGCTGCGCAGCGCCCGGCTCTTGACCAGGCCGTAAGGGTCCGGCAGCACCACTTCATCGTCGGCCTCGAAATCCAGCAGGCTCTTGTAGAACAGCACCCAACTGTCAAGGCTGTCGGCCGGCAGCGCCATGGCCATATGGTCGATGCGCAGCAGGCCGCCGCCGCGGGTGCTGGCGGCCTGCAGGTTGAAATCGGTGTCGTAGAACCCGCCGGCATGCGGGTCCACCAGGTAGATCAGGCTGCCATCCGGCGCGCGCACCGCCGCCAGCTCCAGCTCGTTGGGCCCGACCAGGCCGCGATAAGGCTGGCCCTTGTAGGCCACCGCCCGCTCCAGGGCCTTGGCGCTGTCCTTGACGCGAATCGCCGTGGCGCACAACGACGGGCCATGGGCCTCGAAAAAATTGTGGGCAAAGGAGTACGGCTCGCAGTTGAGGATCAAGTTGATATCGCCCTGGCGCAGCAGGCTCACGCTCTTGGAACGGTGCTGCCCGGCCTTAACGAAGCCCAGGCGTTGCAGCCATTGGGTCAGCCGGGCGCCGAGGTTTTCATCCACCGCAAACTCGAGGAATTCGATGCCGTCGTACTCGCTGGCGGCCGGGGTCTCAAACAGGATATCCAGCGGCGTGGCCTGCTGCGCCAGGCGTTGGCGGGTCTTCTCTTCCAGGTACAGCAATGAGCGCAAACCATCCGCCGCGTTGGCCCGGGTGGGCGCAGCGCGAAAGCCATCGTTGAAAATCTCCAGGGACAGCGGCCCGGTGTAGCCACTCTGGATGATCGGCGCGAGAAAACCCGGCAGGTCGAACTCGCCCTGACCGGGGAAGCAGCGGAAATGCCGGCTCCACTCCAGCACATCCATGGCCAGCAGCGGCGCGTCGGCCATTTGCACGAAGAAGATCTTGTCGCCAGGGATCCGGGCGATCGCCGTCGGGTCGCCCTTGAGTGACAAGGTATGAAAACTGTCCAGCAACACCCCGAGGCTGGGATGATCGATCTCGCGTACCAGTTGCCAGACCTGTTGCCAGGTGTTGACGTGCCGGCCCCAGGCCAGGGCCTCGTAGCCAATGCGCAAGCCACGCCGGCCGGCGTGTTCGGCCAAAAGGCTCAAGTCATCACGCAGGATCGAATGTTCGCCCGTGGAGTCCGCCGAGGCATTGCTGCACACCAGCACCAGGTCGGTGCCCAGTTCCTGCATCAGGTCGAACTTGCGCTCGGCCCGTTCCAGGTTGCGCGCCAGGCGCTCGCGGCGGCACCCTTCAAAGTCGCGAAACGGCTGGAACAAGGTGATGGCAATGCCCAGGTCGGCACACATCTGCCGCACTTCGCGGGGGCTGCCGTCGTAATACAGCAAATCGTTCTCGAATATTTCCACCCCATCGAACCCGGCCGCCGCAATGGCTTCGAGCTTTTCCGGCAGGGTGCCGCTCAGGGAAACAGTGGCGATGGAACGCAGCATGGGGTGACTCCCGGCAATGAAAGCTGGTGTTGTTTGCGGCAAATTATTGGCCCCCGGCGATAAAGCGGCAATTTAAAATGTACCAACCGGTTAGTTTTATGGGCGATTATCGAACACAATGGCGATTGGCGAATTGACGATTTTTTAGCCGCTGCGCACCATCGAATGCGCATCCAGGGCCGCTTTTTCAAGGCGCAAACCTGTGATCAAGACCCAGAACACACCCTAACAATTTTAAAAAACGGGTACTTCTCATGCCTTCGCAAAACTCCGCCGTAGCCCCGCGCCCCGGCAACCCGCAAGCGGCCATTGGCGACAAGATTCGCGGCGCCCTCGCCGTTGGCAAAACCCGCTGGGGCATGCTGGCCCTGGTATTTTTTGCCACCACCCTGAACTACATCGACCGTGCCGCCCTGGGTGTGATGCAGCCGATCCTGGCCAAGGAGATGAGCTGGACGGCGATGGACTACGCCAACATCAACTTCTGGTTCCAGGTGGGTTATGCCATTGGTTTCGTGCTGCAAGGCCGGTTGATCGACCGGGTCGGCGTCAAGCGCGTGTTCTTCTGCGCAGTGCTGCTGTGGAGCATCGCCACCGGCGCCCACGGCCTGGCCACCTCGGCGCTGGGTTTTATGGTCTGCCGCTTTATCCTCGGCCTGACCGAAGCGGCCAACTACCCCGCTTGCGTCAAGACCACCCGCCTGTGGTTCCCCGCCGGCGAGCGGGCGGTGGCTACCGGGATCTTCAACGCCGGCACCAACGTCGGCGCCATGCTCACACCAATGCTGCTGCCACTGGTGCTGCATGTATGGGGCTGGCAGGCCGCCTTTTTGTGCATGGCGGCACTGGGTGGGATCTGGCTGGTGTTCTGGGGCCTGAAGTACTACAACCCCGAAGAGCATCCGAGCGTGAAGCAATCGGAACTGGATTACGTGCAACAGGAAGTCGAGCCGGAACAACCTCGCGTGCCGTTCAGCCGCATCCTACGCATGCGTGGCACCTGGGCCTTCGCCATTGCCTACGCCCTGACCGCGCCGGTGTTCTGGTTCTACCTGTACTGGCTGCCGCCGTTCCTCAACCAGCAATACAACCTGGGGATCAACGTGACGCAGATGGGTATCCCGCTGATCATCATTTACCTGACGGCCGACTTCGGCAGCGTGGGCGGTGGGGTTCTGTCCTCGTTCCTGATCGGGCGTGGCATGCCGCCGATCAAGGCGCGCTTGCTGTCGATGCTGCTGTTTGCCTGCTGCATCGTCGGCGTGATCATGGCCGCCGGCGCAAGCCAGCTGTGGGTCGCGGTGTTGGCCATCTCCCTGGCCATCGGCGCGCACCAGGCCTGGACCGCCAATATCTGGAGCCTGGTGATGGACTACACGCCCAAGCACATGATGAGCACAGTGTTTGGCTTTGGCGGGATGTGCGCGGCTATTGGCGGAATGTTCATGACCCAGATCGTCGGCCATATCCTGACCGTGACCCACAACAATTACACCGTGCTGTTCACCCTGATCCCGGCGATGTACTTCATCGCCCTGGCCTGGATGTACTTCATGGCACCGCGCAAGATCCCTACCGTCGCGACCTGATTCAACGCCGCCGCTGCTGCCAGGCTGCGGCCAGGCCGCTCAGGCAGATCACCCCGATCCCGACCACCGTGGTCAGGTCCGGGGTGTGATTGAACACCAGCCAGCCCAACAACCCCGCAAACACGATCTGGCAATAGCCGAACGGCGCCAGCAACGCCGGCGCGGCGAAGCGGAAGGCCTGGGTCAGCATCAAGTGCGCGGTCATCCCACAGGTGCCCAGGGCCAGCATCAACAGGCCATGGCCCAGGGTTGGCACCTGCCAGAAGAACGGCACCAACGCGCTCATCACCAGGGTGTTGCACAGGCCGGCGAAGAAGTTGCTGGTGGTCGGGCTGTCGTACTGGCTGAGGATGCGGGTCAGCAGTTGGTAGAAACAGAAGAACAACGCCGACACCAATGGCAACAACACCGCCGGGGTGAACAACTCACCGCCCGGATGCACGATGATGATCACCCCGACAAACCCACAGATCACCGCCAGCCACTGGCCCCGCGTCACATGCTCGCCCAGCAGCGGCACCGACAGGGCCGTCACCAGGATCGGCGCGAGGAAGTTCACCGCCGTGGCTTCCGCCAGCGGGATGTAATGCAGGGCGGCGGTGAAAAACAGGCTGGTGCCCAGCAGGCACAAGGCTCTGGCCACTTGCCATAACGGGCGCTTGCTGCGCAGCACGCGCAAGCCCGATTGCGGCAGGAAAATCCCCGCCATCAGCAGTGTATGCACCATGTAGCGGGCCCACACCACCATCACGATCGGATAGAACCCGGCCAGGTATTTGGACAAGGCGTCGTGGCTGGAAAACAGGAACGTGGCCAGCACAATCAGCACGATGCCCTTGAAGGGATGGTTGACGCCGGAAAGTGGGGTGCTGAGAGTCATTGAATTCTCGTGCGTGACAGGCTGAAATGACCGCCGCAAGCAGTGGCACTCAACGCGCTAATCTAGAGCGGGTGGTGCATCGGTCTCAAGAGCATAACCAAACAGCGGGCGATCAGCGCACTAATTCGCCCAAACCCAGTCCAACCCTGCACGCCAGCCTGCCATTGCAGGCTTTTTAACCAAGGCCAATCCCCGATGAAAAAAACCCTGCTGCTGCTTTCGACCCTCGCCCTGCTCAGTGCCTGCGATAAAGCCCCCCAGGCGCCCAAGCCGGCGCCGCCTTCGGTACAGGCGAGCCTGGTGCCAGAAACCCTGCCCACCGACAAATGGGTCGGCAAATGGATCGGCGTCGAAGGCCTGCACCTGACCGTCAGCAAGGACGACAGCATCGGGCGCGGGCATTACCTGCTGACCATGCAATACGGCCTGGATGCCGATGCGGCCGGCACCTTCAAGGGTCAGGCTGGCGAAGACGGCATCCTCTTCAACCGCCCGGACGGCCCACAGGTGCTGCGCGCCGGCAATGGTGCCGCCACCGGTTTGAAATGGCTGGCGGATAAAAAAGACTGCCTGGTGGTCAACACGGGCGAAGGGTATTGCCGCGAATAACGGCCATACTCAATCACGGCGCTAACAACACGATCATCAAGAGGATTGCCCCATGCTATGGAAAAAGGGTCGACGCAGCGACAACGTGGTCGACGCGCGCAATGACGGCGGCGGTGGCGGCGGCATGCGCTTTGGGGGTGGCAAGGGCCTGAGCCTGACCGCCATTGTGCTGATCGTCGGCATCGGCCTGCTGACCGGCCAGGACCCGATGCAGATCCTCGGGCAACTGAGCGGCCAGATGACCGAGCAGGCCCCTTCGCTCAGCCCGCAAACGCGCCAGGCGCCGCCGGCCAATGATGAGCAGGCGGATTTCGTGCGCGCGGTGCTGGGCGACACTGAAGACACCTGGGGCCAGGTATTCCAGGAAAACGGCCTGGCCTACAAGAACCCCAAGCTGATCCTGTTCCGTGGCCGGGTGAATTCCGCCTGTGGCGGCGCGACCTCGGCCAGCGGCCCGTTCTATTGCCCGGCCGACCAGCAGGTCTACCTGGACCTGGATTTCTTCCGGGAAATGTCCCAGCGCTTCCAGGCGGCCGGCGATTTTGCCCAGGCCTATGTGATCGCCCACGAAGTCGGCCATCACGTGCAAACCCTGCTGGGGATTTCGTCAAAAATCCAGGTGGCGCGCCAGCAAGGCCGGCAGATGCAAGGCGATGGTGGCCTGCTGGTCCGCCAGGAACTGCAAGCCGACTGCTTCGCCGGGGTCTGGGCCAACCGTGCGCAAAAGCGCCTGAACTGGCTGGAACCGGGCGACATCGAAGAAGCGCTGAACGCCGCCAACGCCATCGGCGATGACCGCTTGCAGCAACAGGGCCAGGGGCGTGTGGTCCCCGACTCGTTCACCCACGGCACCTCGCAACAGCGGGTTCGCTGGTTCAAGACCGGGTTTGCCCAGGGCCAGATCTCCCAATGCGACACGTTTACGGCCAAGAGCCTGTAAATGAATAAACGCTGCGGATGGCTGCTGGGCCTGATGATCACCAGCGCTACCGCCACCCAGGCCGCCGGGCAGGCGGTCAAGGTGGTCAGCCCCGAGCGCTTTTCCCTGCAAGCCGGCGACCTGAGCCTGGGCCTGAGCCAGGACTGGCGCCAGCCGCTGCCACAAATCACTCGCGCGTTGATTATCGTGCATGGCCGGCTGCGCAACGCCCAGACCTACCTCAACAGTGCCGAAGATGCAGCGGCCCACGCCGGGCAAGGTGCCAATACCCTGGTGATCGCGCCGCAGTTTCTCAACGAGGCCGATAGCCAGCGCCATCATCTGGGCGATAGCGTTTTACGCTGGCACGGCAATGGGTGGATGGCTGGCGAGGCGTCAATCGGCCATGACCAGATCAGCTCCTACGGGGCCCTGGACCAGATCATCCAGCACCTGGGCGACCGCACACTGTTCCCGGCCCTCAAGGCAATAGTGGTCGCCGGGCATTCCGGCGGCGGCCAGGTGGTGCAGCGCTTTGCCCTGACCGGCCATGCCCACCCGGCCCTGCAAACCGCCGGGATCAGCCTGCGCTATGTGATCGCCAACCCGTCGTCCTACGCCTACTTCAGCCCGCAACGCCCGGTGCCGTTTACCCCGGCCAGTTGCCCGGACTTCAATGCCTGGAAATACGGCCTGCAAAAGCTGCCGGCCTATGCCAATGGCCAAAGCCCCCAGCAACTGGAAAAAGCCTACGTCGCGCGCGATATCACCTACCTGCTGGGCCAGCAGGACACCGACCCCAACCACCCGGCCCTGGACAAGAGCTGCGCGGCCGAAACCCAGGGGGCTTATCGGCTGATTCGTGGGCACAACTATTTTGACTACCTCAAGCTGCGGCATCCGCAGTTGAGCCAAAGGTTGGTTGAAGTGCCTGGGGTTGGGCATGATGGCGACAAGATGTTTACCTCGCCGCAGGGGCAGGAAGCCTTGTTCCACTAACCGCCCTGGAAAAACCCAATCAAAAATGTGCTGCCAGGGCTAGATCATCTGGCGCAATGCCGCGCAGTCCTTGGCATGCCAGTCAGCCAGCCCGGGCCAGGGGTTTTCGAGCTGGTTGACCAACACCGTCCGCGTCCCCGCCGCCCGCCCGCAATCCAGGTCAAAGCGATAGTCACCCACCATCACCATCTCGGCCGGCGCCACATCCCAGGCCCGGGCCAGTTTCAACAGGCCTCCGGGGGCCGGCTTGGGCGGTGCATCGTCACGTCCCAACACATCCTCCACGGCAAAGCAGTCCGCCAGGCCGATGGCCTGCAAGGTGATGTGCGCCAACGCCTGCGCATTGCGCGTCAGGATCCCGAGGCGATAGCCCCGTGCCGCCAAGTCCCGAACCAGCTCCACCGCGCCCGTGGCCGCCACCGACCCCAGCGCCAGTTCACGCTCATGCTCCAGCAACCAGGCATGCTTGGCCGCCGCTTCAGCCGCGGGCAATGTCGCCAGGTGAGTGAGGATGTCGTCGGCAGGCGGAACATCCAGGGCCACGCGGATTGCCGCAAAGTCATGCACGGCCACGGTCAGGGTGCCGTCCATATCAAACACCCAGTGCTTAACGTCGGCCAGGCTCATGCCCAATCCTTGCGATGGCGGATCAAACCCTCCTGGGTCACCGAGGCCACCAGTTGGCCGGCGCGGTTGTACACGCTGCCACGGGAGAACCCACGGGAATTGCCGGACCATGGGCTGTCCATGGCGTACAACAACCAGTCATCGGCCCGCAGGTCGGCGTGGAACCACAAAGCATGGTCCAGGCTGGCCACTTGCATGTCCTTCTGCCACACGGTCTTGCCATGGGGCAGCAACGAGGTGGTCAGCAGGCCAAAGTCCGAGGCGTAGGCCAGCAGGTATTTATGCAAGGCCGGCAAGTCGGCCAGGGCGCCATCGGCGCGGAACCACACATACTTGACCGGATCGCCCGGCTGCGGGTTGTACGGGTCTTTCTCGGTCACCGGGCGCACTTCGATCGGCTTGGGGCACAGCAGTTTTTCGCGCATGGGTTCGGGGATCAGGTGCGCGCGCTGCCGGGTCAGCTCCAGCTCCGACGGCAGATTCTCCGGGCCTACCACCACCGGCATGGTGGTCTGGTGCTCGAAGCCTTCTTCGTCGTACTGGAACGAGGCACTGCAGGTGAAGATCGGGTTGCCCTTCTGGATCGCCGTCACCCGGCGCGTGCTGAAACTGCCGCCATCGCGTACCCGGTCCACTTGATAGACCACCGGCAGCCCGGCATCCCCCGGACGCAGGAAATAGCCGTGCAACGAATGCACATGCCGCGCCTCTTCAACGGTCTGGCTGGCCGCCGACAGCGATTGGCCCAAGACCTGGCCGCCGAACAGTTGGCGAAAGCCCAAGTCCTGGCTGCGACCACGGAAGAGGTTTTCTTCAATCGGTTCCAGGGTCAGCAAATCGACCAGATCTTCCAACACTTGGCTCATTCAAACTCTCCTCACACAGGGCAAAACCGCGCAGTCTTGGCTGCGGCGGGGAATCACATCGGGCGGCCTGCTTATCCGTGCAGCGTATCCAACCATTGGGCGCGGGTGATGCGGTACAACACATGATGGCGCAGCGGATCATCCGCCGCGAGCCTGGGGTGCTGAAAATCTGCCGCCAGATCGTAATGCATGCCGATGGCCTGCATGACTTTCTGCGACGCCAGGTTGGCCTCGGTGGTAAAGGCCACGATCTCCTCCAGCTGCAAACGATCAAACCCACCACGCAACGCGGTCCAGGCCGCCTCACTGGCAAAGCCCAGGCCCCAGTGCTCGCGGGCCAGACGCCAGCCGATCTCCACCGCCGGGGTGAAGTCGGCCTCAAAGCCGACATGCATCAACCCCGTGAGGCCGATAAACTCGCCGCTGTCCTTGCGTGCCAGGGCCCACAGGCCAAACCCGAACTCGGCAAAATGCCCGCGTATCCGCCCGATCAGGGCGGCGCTTTCCAGGCGGTCCAGGGGGGCCGGGAAATAGCGCATCACCTGCGGGTCGGCGCACATGCGGGCAAACGCCGGCAGATCGCTGTCGCGCCATTGGCGCAGCACCAGGCGCGCGCTTTCCAACTCCAGTATCGGCTCCATCGTTCCTCTCCCCGGCCATGTGCGTGAGTGTACAGCGCTGTTAAGATCCGTCGCTGGTTCCTGTCAGAAATTGCCATGCCTTTGCCACTGATCTACCACGACGACTACAGCCCCGAGTTCCCGGCGGATCATCGCTTCCCCATGGACAAGTTCCGGCTGCTGCGCGATCACCTGGTCGACAGCGGCCTGGCCCAGGACAGCCAACTGCTGCGTCCCCAGTTGTGCCCGGCCGACGTCCTCGCCCTGGCCCATGACCCTGGCTATATCGAACGCTATATGAGCGGCGACTTGTCCCGCGAAGACCAACGGCGCCTCGGCCTGCCCTGGAGCGAAGCCCTGGCCCGGCGTACGGTGCGGGCGGTCGGCGGTTCGTTACTGGCGGCCGAACAGGCCCTGGAACACGGCCTGGCCTGCCACCTGGCCGGTGGCACCCACCACGCCCATTACGATTACCCGGCGGGCTTTTGCATCTTCAATGACCTGGCGGTGATCAGCCACTTCCTGCTGGCCAGCGGGCGGGTCAACCGGGTGCTGATCTTCGACTGTGATGTGCATCAGGGCGATGGCACCGCACGCATCCTCCACGACACCCCCGATGCCATTACCGTGTCCCTGCACTGCGAAAAAAACTTCCCCGCACGCAAGGCCACCAGCGACTGGGATATCCCGCTGCCCATGGGCATGGGGGATGCCGATTACCTCAAGGTGGTGGACGATGCCCTCAACTACCTGCTGCCGTTGTACCAGCCTGACCTGGTGCTGTATGACGCCGGCGTCGATGTGCATAAGGATGACGCCCTCGGCTACCTCAAGCTGACAGACGAAGGCGTCGCCGCCCGTGACGAAAGCGTGATGCGCCACTGCCTGGGCCGCGACATCCCAGTGATGGGGGTGATTGGTGGCGGCTACAGCAAGGACCGCCCTGCCCTGGCCCGCCGCCATGGCATCCTGCACCACAGTGCGCAGCGGGTGTGGACGTCATCAGGTTGTCATTGAAGTATGAGCGCGTTACCCACAATGCCTGTGGAACGGCCTGTGGATAACTTGAGCGTAAACGCCTGTAAGGCAGGAACCGTATAGCATGTAGGAAGATGTACGTTTTTTGATCAGGCAGTTTCGCGGTCCTCGGGTAGAATGCTCGGCCTACTTCGCCGAACCGCAGCCACCGCCATGCCGCAAATCCCAGCCCAGCCTTATCACATCACGATCATCGGCGGCGGCCCCGCCGGGCTGATGGCCGCCGAAGTCCTGAGCCAGGCCGGGGTCCGGGTGGACCTGTATGACGGCATGCCCTCGGTGGGGCGCAAGTTCCTGCTGGCGGGCGTGGGTGGCATGAATATCACCCACTCCGAAGCCTACCCGGCGTTCCTCGCCCGCTATGCCGAACGCGCGCCAGATATCGCCCCGCTGCTGCGCCAGTTTGGTGCCGAGGCGTTGTGCGAATGGATTCATGGCCTGGGTATCGAAACCTTTGTCGGCAGCTCCGGCCGGGTGTTTCCGACCGATATGAAAGCCGCACCGCTGCTGCGGGCCTGGCTCAAGCGCCTGCGCGACCAAGGGGTGGTTATCCACACCCGGCATCGCTGGCTGGGCTGGCATGCCGACGGCGGCTTAATTATCCACAGCCCCGATGGCGAGAAAACGGTCCACAGCGATGCCGTGCTCCTGGCCCTCGGTGGCGGCAGCTGGTCGCGACTGGGGTCCGACGGCGCCTGGCTGAAGTTGCTGGAAGACCAAGGCGTACCCTGCGCCCCGCTGCAACCGAGCAATTGTGGCTTCGAGGTGTCAGCCTGGAGCGAATTGATGGTGAGCAAATTCGCCGGCGCGCCACTGAAAAATGTCGCGATAGCCCTGGCGGATGACAAGCCTCGCCTGGGCGAATGCGTCATCACCGCGACGGGTATCGAAGGCAGCCTGATTTACGCGCTGTCGGCGCCGCTTCGCGAAGCCATCAACCGCGAAGGCTCTGCCACCGTGCACATCGACCTGCTGCCGGGCAAGCCGCTGGACAAGGTGCAGGCGGCGCTGGCCAAGCCCCGTGGCTCACGCTCGATGAGCAAGCATTTGCACAGCCAGTTGGGCCTGGATGGGGTAAAGGCCGCGCTGTTGCGCGAGTTGGCGCCCGCCGAACACTTCAACGACCCGCAGCAATTGGCCGGCGATATCAAGGCTCTGCCGTTGACCCTGGTGAAAACCCGGCCAATGGACGAAGCCATCAGCACCGCAGGCGGCGTGCCGTTTGAAGCTTTGGATGAGCGTTTGATGCTCAAGCAATTGCCGGGGGTGTTTTGTGCCGGCGAGATGCTGGACTGGGAGGCGCCGACGGGCGGATATCTGCTGACGGGGTGTTTTGCCAGCGGGCGGGCGGCGGGGTGGGGCATGCTGGAGTGGCTCCAGCGCCGATAGTTGCGGTGAGTTCCAGTCCGCCATCGCAGGCAAGCCAGCTCCCACATTTGAACGTATTCACAGATCAAAATGTAGGAGCTGGCTTGCCTGCGATGAGGCCCTGACAGGCACCAAAGAAGTTACTTCTTCTTACGCGGCCCGGTATTAAACACAGGCACCTTGCGCACCGGCTTGATCGATGGCTCCGCCGCCACTTCCCCGCTTTCCACCCATTTGCCCAGGTTACGCTTACCGCCCCCGCCAGACGTCTTAGGCTTCTTCGGTTTTTTCGGCTTCTTCACCACTTGCCCGCTGGCATCGGTGTCCGGCACCCGGTGCTCGGGTTCAAAGTCCTGCTCCATATGGCGAGCCAAGGTCTGGCGGGTCAGCATTTCGATAGCCGAAAGCATGTTCACTTCATCGGCACACACCAGGGAAATCGCCTCACCGGTATTGCCGGCCCGGCCGGTGCGGCCGATGCGGTGGATGTAATCCTCGGCGACAATCGGCAGGTCAAAGTTGACCACCATCGGCAAGTCCTCGATATCCAGGCCACGGGCCGCCACATCGGTGGCCACCAGGATCTGCACATCACTGGCCTTGAAACGGTCCAGGGCCCGTTGGCGCGTGGCTTGTGGCTTGTCGCCGTGGATGCCGTCGGCATTGATCCCCAGGCCTTGTAGCTTATCGACCAATGCATCCACGCCATTGCGGGTCTTGGCGAATACCAGCACCTGCTTCCACTTGCCCTTGCGCATCAAGTGCACAAACAGTTCGGCCTTGCGCTTCTTGTCCACCGGCACCACCCACTGCTTGACAGTGTTGGCGGCGACGTTGCGCGGGCTGACTTCAATGCTCAAAGGGTCATTGAGCATCTGCCCGGCCAGCAGGCGGATGTCATCGGAGAAGGTCGCGGAAAACAGCAGGGTCTGGCGCTTTTTCGGCAGCATGCGGTAAATGTTCGCCAGCTCTTCCGAGAAGCCCAGGTCGAGCATGCGGTCGGCTTCATCCAGCACCAGGGTTTGCAGCTGATTGAGTTTCAGCGCGTTCTGGCGGAACAGGTCGATCAGGCGGCCAGGGGTGGCCACCAGCACATCGACCCCCTTGCGCAGCTTCATCATTTGCGGGTTGATGCTGACGCCGCCGTACACCGCGTAGGTCGTCAGCGGCAGGTGTTCGGCGTACTGGGCGACGCTGGCGTGAACCTGCTCGGCCAACTCGCGGGTGGGGCACAGGATCAGCGAGCGCACCGAGTTGGCGCTGACTTTCGGCCCTTCCAGGGTCAGCAATTGCAGGAGCGGCACGGCGAAACCGGCGGTCTTGCCGGTGCCGGTCTGGGCCGCGGCCATCAGGTCGCGGCCGGCCAGCACGGCCGGGATGGCTTGCGCCTGCACCGGCGTCGGGGTCTGGTAGCCAAGCGTCTCAAGGGCGCGCAGCAAGGGTTCGATCAGGCCAAGTGTGGCGAAAGTCATGTGTTTACCGTAGGAAAAATTCAGCGCAAGGGCGTAATGCGCGGCAGTTTACCTTATTTCCGGCTTCGGCTTGCGCCACTGGGGCAGGCTGATCAACAGCACCGCGCTGATAATCACCAGCATCGCCAGGGCTTCCTCCAGGCCGATGGTCTCACCCACGAACACAATCCCCAGCAACACCGCCACCGCCGGGTTGACGTAGGCATAACTGGTGGCCGCCGCCGGACGCACGTGCTTGAGCAGGTACATATAAGCGTTGAAGGCGATGATCGAGCCAAACACGGTCAGGTAGGCCAGGGCCAGCCAGCCTTCCACCGGGGGCATGGCTTCCAGGTGTTCGCCCTTGAGCGCACTGCCGATCAACAACACCACCCCGGCGACCAGCATTTCAGCGGCGCTGGCCATGGCGCCCTGGGGCAACGGCAAGTGCCGGCTCCAGACCGAACCAAACGCCCAGGAGGCAGCAGCGAACAACAGCAACCCTGCGCCCAGCGGGCTCGACTGCAGGTTGGAGCCCATATTGAGCATGGCAATGCCGATCATCCCCAGAATCACCCCGGCCCATTCCAGACGGGTATTACGCGCGCCCCAGAAATAGCCACAGAGCAAGGTAAACAGCGGCACCGTCGCCACGGCCAGCGCTGCAACCCCGGAAGTAACGCCGGTGTGTTCAGCCACACTCACCGCGCCATTGCCGAAGGTCAGCAGCAAGATGCCGATCATGCCCGCGGCTTTCCACTGCGCCCAGGTCGGCGCTGGCACCCCGCGCCAACGCAGGTAGCCATACATCAGTGCCCCCGCCACACAGAAGCGAATGCCCGCCAACAGCAACGGCGGCCAGTACTCCACGCCAATGCGGATCACCAGGTAGGTAGACCCCCAGATCACATACAGTGCAAAAAAAGCGGCGATCAACGGTAAGGGAAAACGGCGTGGGCCAGGCATGGGCAGCTCTGCGGCAAGACAAGGGATGGCTATTTTAGAAATCCACACCAATAAACATAAGTTACAAAACCTGTTTAAAGTGCCCATACACTTTTCAAATCATGGTTATCAGGGCTATAAGCCTTGTATTCAAAAGCCCCTCACTGCCAGAGCCTTATTCATGGACAAATACGACCGCATGCTCCTCAGCGCCCTGCTGGAGGATGGCCGCGCCACCTACGCGCAACTGGCCCGCACCGTAAACCTCTCCGCCCCCGCCGTGGCCGAACGCGTGGCCAAGCTGGAAGCCAGCGGCGTGATCACCGGCTACCAGGCCAAGGTCGACCTGTCCAAGATCGGCTTGCCGATCCAGTGCACGATCGAACTGCGCTTGACCAACAACGGCAGCCAGAAAGTGTACGACGCGCTGGCAGAAATCCCCGAGCTGACCGAGTGCCACCGGGTCACCGGCGACCCGTGCGTGATCATGCAGGCGGCGGTGGGCTCGATGCCGGAGCTGGAAAACCTGATCAACCGCGTGGCGAAATTCGGCTTCAGCAAGACCTCGATCATCTTGTCGAGCGCCATAGAACGACGGGTGCCATTGGGGCATCTGGAAAGGAAGAATGGCGGCGCCTGAGCGGGCGCCATCGCGGGCAAGCCCGGCTCCCACAGTTTGGTCTTGGTTGTTCTCAGGATCGAGATCAGAACCCGCGATGCTTCTTCAGGTGATCCGTGATCTTCGCCGCCGGCACTTTCTGCAAGCTGCACAGCAGATCGTGGGACAGTTCGCGCAAGCCGTGGGCACGGCGCAGTTCCTCGGCCAGGTGGGCGGTGAGGTTGGCCGCCATTTCGGCGTCGGCCATTGCCCGGTGAGCCTTGCCGGTGTGGGGCAACTGGGCGTAGGCGGTCAGGGTGCCAAGCTTGTGGTTCGGTGCAGCGGGCATCAGCCGGCGGGCCAGGAGTAGCGAGCAGGCGAATTTTTGCAGGCGGGTGCGGCGGATCAGGCCCAGTTCAAAGTCCCAGAACTTCTGGTCGAACGCGGCGTTGTGCGCCAGCAGCGGTGTGGTGCCGACAAATTCATTGACCTCGTTCATCACCCGCTCGGCCGGCGGTGCGCTGCGCAGCATGGCGTTGCTGATGCCGGTCAGTTGCTCGATAAACCCTGGCACGCGTACGCCGGCGTTCATCAGGCTCTGGTAGCGGTCCACGATCTGGCCCTGCTCCAGGATGACCACGGCGATTTCCGTGGCCCGGCAACTGCTGCTCGGCGAGATGCCGGTGGTTTCAAAGTCGATGACCGCTATCCGTTCCAAACCTGTTCCAACCCCATCTGAAAATCTATTTGAGCAACAACGCGCCTTCGATAGGCACGTAGCGGCTGGCCGCGCGGATCAACGAGTTGGCCGTCAGCCCCGGCACGCCGTAGGCCACGGCTTCGACGCCATGTTTATGGATGATGCGGTCGAGCAACATATCGAAATCGCCATCCCCCGAGGCCAGCACCACTTCGTCGACCTGGGCGG
The DNA here is from genome assembly GCF_059422465.1 of Pseudomonas sp. GW821-FHT01D09. Lineage (NCBI taxonomy): Bacteria > Pseudomonadati > Pseudomonadota > Gammaproteobacteria > Pseudomonadales > Pseudomonadaceae > Pseudomonas > Pseudomonas sp. GW821-FHT01D09. Next base: position 5,820 of record NZ_JBWKWY010000024.1, on the reverse strand, counting down.
CGGCGTCCATGATGTCGATGGTGATGCCCACGTCCCAGTCGCCCTTGGCCGAGCCATCGCTGCGCTGGATGTACGGCTTGAGCTTCACGGTAAAGCCCAGGTTGCGCAGGATCTGCTGGAATTGCTGCTGCTTGCTGTCGCCACGGTCGATGGCATAGGCATACGCCTCGACGATCTGCCCGCGCTGGCTGATATCGGCCCACAGGGCGGCATAGTTGAAGTGGCAGCCATAGGCCTGGCGTACGGTGTAGTAGAGGTTCTGGACATCGGCGAACACTGCAATTTTTTTCACCGCATATCCTCATGGCACCGGGGACGTGATGGCCCGCAAAGGTCGTCAGTATGCCAGCCAAGAGGCGCTTTCCGAGAAAAATCAGACCGGGACGACAATGCGCCCCGGTTCAGTGTGTGTCAGACGAAAGAATCGTCGTCGCCAAGGAAGGAGGAATCGTCGGTATAACCACTGTCGGCGTAGGTGTCCGCGCTGTCGTTGCCCCAGCCACTGTTGTCACTGGCCGGCGCCGGTTCTTCACGGACAATCTCTTCCACCACTTGCGGCTGCTGGTTATGGCTGAACAGGCTGCTGATGCCTTGGGCCAGCATCACACCACCAGCCACGCCGGCTGCGGTTTTCAGGGCGCCGCCGAGAAAGCCGCCGCCCATGGGCGCTGCCTGCTGGGGTTGCTGATAGTTCTGTTGCGGCGCCGGCGCGCTGTTGAAGCCCGGCCGGGTCGGTTCGCGCCAACCGCCCGCGTTCGATGCCGGCGCGCTGGGCGCAGGCTGCGGCTCGCGGGAGCTGCCACCAAAGATGCTCGACAGGAACCCACCGCCGCCCGCCGCCGGCTGCGCGGTCCTGGCCCGTTGCAGTTCATCCTGCAATTGCTGGATCTGTTGCGCCTGCTGCTGGTTCTGCGCATCCAGGCTCTTGATCGCGGCTTCCTGCACCAGAATCGCCTGGGTCATGAAATACCCGGCGGCCGGTTGGCGAGTGATGTGCTCCTTGATCCGCGCTTCTGCCTGGGCGTCGCGGGGGGCTGAGTCCGTTTCGGCTTGCTGCAACCGTGAAAACAGTCCATCGATCAGGGTTTGCTCTTCGCTGTTCATGGCGACCTCGTTAGATTGCCGGTAAAAATCCGCGTCCCGCCCGCAATGGGCAAGGTACGTCACCAGTAATGGGGCTGGGCCGTGACGTTTCAATGATCTTTACCCAAGGTTTACGTTTGTCGGTGATCGGTTAAAGTGTCCGCTGCTTTTTCCGCCTGTGATGACCTTGATGAATCCGTTGACTGTTCTGCGCGACTCTTTCTACTTTTTCCAGCGCAACCTGGGCGCCATCGTGCAGTTGTGCCTGCCCTTGGTGATCCTGGAGGCCGTGCTGCAACAAGTGCTCGATCACACCCTGGGCCCGGAGGCGTTTACCGGCTACAGCATGATCGTGGGCCTGCTGGTGTATCCGCTGTACACCGCCGCCCTGATCCTGTTCCTCGACGCCCGCAGCCGTGGCGAGTCGCCGCGCACCGCCGACGTGCTGGCCATGGCGCTGACCCTGTGGCCACGCTATGCGCTGCTGACCGCCATGAGCACCCTGTTGATCCTGCTGGGGTTGTCGCTGTATTTCCTGCCGGGGCTGTGGCTGATGGTCACCCTGGCCTTCGCCGAATACCTGCTGGTACTGCGTGGTATGACGGCGCTGGCGGCGATGAAGGAAAGTTTTCGCCTGACCCGAGGGCATTTCCTGCGCATCCTGGTCTGCCTGTTGTGCGTGATGACCCCGCTGTGGCTGCTCAAGGGCGCCAGCGTCGCGGCCTGGCCCGACCTGCAGAACCCGCTGCTGGCGGTGCTGATCGACAGCGCCCATAGCTTCTTGCAGCTGTTTACCAGCGTGGTGCTGTTCCGCCTGTTCATGCTGATCGCCGGCGATGCCGACGCCCGCTAACGTGGCCCTTGGGCTCCCGGCCGACGGTCGGGTATGCTCGGGGCCTGTCCTGCAGCGCCCTAAGGCGAGCCGATGACCCGTTTACTGCGTATAACCCTGGTGGGCCTGCTGATCCTCGCAGGTTTGCTGACCGCCCTGGTCTACAGCCTGACCTGGCGCCCCGACGACAAGCAGATCCTGCCCGTACACTGCGGCGTGCCGCGCGCGCCCACCCTGCTACCCGGCCAGGCGCTCAAGGTGATGACCTGGAACGTGCAATACCTGGCGGGCAAGAACTACGTGTTCTGGTACGACACCCCGGACGGCAGTGGCCCGGACGAACGGCCCACGGTGGAAGACATGGCCTCCAGCCTGGATGAAGTGGCGCGGGTGATCCGTGACGAACAACCGGACGTGCTGTTGCTGCAGGAACTGGACGAAGGCGCCAAGCCGTCCCATTACCAGGATCAACTGGCGCTGCTCCAGGAGCGGCTGGTGGACCTCTACCCGTGCAGCGTCCAGGCCTTCGACTGGAAAGCCGACTTTGTGCCCGACTGGCATATCTTCGGCAGCGTCGGCCGCAAGCTGGTGACCCTCAGCCGCTACCAGATCGAACATGCCGAACGCCTGCAACTGCCCGTAGCCTCGGCCAACCTGATCAGCCGACAGTTCCAGCCCAAGCCGGCGTTGCTGCTCAGTTACCTGCCATTGAGCGATGGCGGCCAACTGGCAGTGCTCAACACCCGCCTGGACAACGGCGCACCCGGCCACAGCGCGGTGCGCGAACAAGTGCAGGCGACCATCAAGCTGCTGGATAAATTCGAAAGCCGCGGCACGCCGTGGCTGATCGGCGGGGATTTCAACCTGCTGCCGCTCGGGCAATTCCTGCGCCTGGACGCCGGCAAGCGTGGGCAGTATTCGCCAGACAGCGAACTGCATCTGTTGTGGGACAAATACCCGATGGTGCCCAGCAACAGCCAGTCCAGCGGGATCGACCGGGCCCAGTGGCTGACCCACTTTCCCAACGACCCAAGCCTCAATGGGCCGGATCGCACGGTGGATTATCTGTTCTATAGCCCCAGGCTGAAGAAAGTCGAAGCGCGGGTGCGGCAGGACGATACATTGCGTATTTCCAACCACCTGCCGGTGATTGCGCGGTTCTTGCTGCCCGCTGCGCAATAACACCAGGCCCAATGTGAAATAGGGTTTGTGTGGGAGCTGGCGTCTCCGGGATTACTTGCGCGGTTTGATCCGCGCAGTCGCTTCTGCCACCAGTGGATCATCCGGCCAGTAATGCTTGGGATACCGCCCCTTCAGATCCTTCTTCACCTCGGCGTAGGTACTGCGCCAGAAGTTCGCCAGATCCTGGGTCACCTGCACCGGCCGCCGCGCGGGCGACAGCAGGTGCAACTTCACCACCTGCCGCCCACCGGCAATGCGCGGGGTATCGGCAAGGCCAAACAATTCCTGCAAGCGCACCGCAAGAATCGGCGGTTGCTCACTGTAGTCCAGGCGCACCGATGAGCCCGAGGGTACTTTCAAATGATGGGGCGCCAGTTCGTCCAGGCGCTGGGGCAGCGGCCAGGGCAACAGGTTATGCAGGAAGCTGGAGATATCCAGGTGGGCGAAATGGCTCAAGCGCGAGACCTTGCCCAGGTACGGCATCAGCCACTGCTCCAGGCTGGCGAGCAAGGCGCTGTCGCTGACGTCGGGCCATTGGCCGGGTTGGCCGGCGTCCAACTGGCGCAGCAGCATGACGCGGGCCTGCCACTGGCGCAGTTCCGGGGTCCAGGGCAGCAGTTCCAGGCCTTTGCGCCGCACCAGGTTGACCAGCGCCTGGCTGCGGGCAGATTCGTCGAGGCCGGTCAGCGCCTCGCGGCTGAGTACCAGTTCACCGACCTTGCGCTGGCGTTCGGCGCGCAACACGCCTTCGCGTTCGTCCCAATCCAAGTGGTCGAAACTGCGCACCTGTTCGGCCAACACCGAGTCGAACAGCGCCGGGTCGAAGTCGGCGGCCAGGTAGATCCGCTCTTCACGCTGGCCCTGACGGCTGCCCAGGTCGGCGATGACCAGCCACGGTTGCTTCATCAGGCTGTCGGCTTCGGCAAACAGCGCTGCACGCCCGTTGGCCAGGCGATATTCAGCGCCCCCGGCGCGACGCTGCTGGGCCACCCGGTCCGGGTAAGCCAGCGCCAGCAAGGCCCCCAGCCAGCGCGGATGCTCGGGATCGGCCACCGGTTGCGCAGCCTGCCCCCTTAGATAACCGCGATATTGCCGAGCCAGTTGCCTGGCCCGCTGTACGCCGCCTTGAGTGCCACGGGCGCGCTCTTCGCCAGACAACAACGCCAGGCGACTGTGCAAGTCCGCGCCCGCACCGCGCAAGATGTCGCGCTCACCCAGTAGCGCGGCGACATCACTCGCCATGTTCGCCAGCCCCAGGTCCTGCCCGCGCAACAACAAATGGGCGATGCGCGGGTGCGCCGGCAGGCTGGCCATTTTCTGCCCGTGGGCGGTCAGGTTCCCGTCCTTCAGCGCGCCCAAACGTTCGAGCAAGTCCTGGGCCTGGGCATAGGCGGCGGTGGGCGGTACATCGAGCCACACCAACTGCGTCGGCGTCACGCCCCAGCGCGCCAGTTGCAGGGCCAGGCCGGCCAGGTCCGCCGAGAGGATCTCTGCGCTGCCATAGGCCGCCAGCCCTTCATGCTGGTCCTCGGACCACAACCGATAGCACACGCCCGGCTCCAACCGCCCGGCCCGCCCCGCGCGTTGCGTGGCACTGGCGCGGGAGATGCGCTGGGTGTCGAGGCGGCTCATGCCGCTGCCGGGGTCGAAACGCGGGACCCGCGCCAGCCCGGCATCGATCACCACCCGCACGCCATTGATGGTCAGGCTGGTCTCGGCAATGTTGGTGGCCAGCACCACCTTGCGCTTGCCCGCCGGCGCCGGGTCGATGGCCGCCCGCTGGGCGGCCAGGTCAAGTTCGCCATGCAACGGGCACAGCAGCACATCGCCGCGCTCACCCAGGGCATCCGCCAACTGTTGATGGACCCGGCGAATCTCCGCCTGCCCCGGCAGGAACACCAGCACGCTGCCGGTTTCGTCGTGCAGGGCTTCGAGGATGGTCTGCAGCACCCGCGGCTCGATAAATTCACCGGGCTGGAACGGCCGGCCCCAACGCATCTGCACCGGGTACATGCGCCCTTCACTGCGCAGGATCGGCGCGTCGTCCAGCAGACCCGACAGGCGTTCGCCTTCAAGGGTGGCGGACATCAGGAGGATTTTCAGCGGCTGCTCGTCACGCAACAGCTCGCGGCCGTTGAGGCTCAGGGCCAGCGCCAGGTCGGCGTCGAGGCTGCGCTCGTGGAATTCGTCGAAGATCAGCAGGCCCACGCCCTCCAGCGCCGGGTCGTCCTGCAAACGGCGGGTGAGTATGCCTTCGGTGACCACTTCGATACGGGTGTCGGGGCCGACCTTGCTGTCCAGGCGGATGCGGTAGCCGACGGTTTCGCCGACCTTTTCCCCCAGCTCACTGGCCAGGCGTTCGGCGGCGGCGCGGGCGGCGAGCCGGCGCGGTTCAAGCATCAGGATGGTTTGCCCGGCCAGCCAGGTTTCCTGCAACAGCGCCAATGGCACCCGCGTGGTTTTACCGGCGCCGGGCGGTGCTTCGAGCACCGCTTCATGGCGCGTCGCCAAGGCTTCACGCAAGGCGGGTAAAACATCATCGATTGGCAACGAATTCATACTGGCTCCAAGGCAGAGCGGCGAGTATAACGGCGAACGACTGGATATCGGTGGCCTCTCAGGCGATGCCGTGTCCCGTTGGGAATGCGCTCTGATGTGGGAGCTGGCTTGCCTGCGATAGCGCTGGGTCAGTCAAATATCGGTTAACTGACCCGGCGCTATCG
>NZ_JBWKWY010000023.1:0-87940 GCF_059422465.1 Pseudomonas sp. GW821-FHT01D09 | reverse complement strand
CGATGGCGGTGGACCAGGCAAAACCCATCAACCTGACCCACCGCCATCGCAGGCAAGCCAGCTCCCACATAGGGGCGTGTTTTAACCTGTCAATCCTGTGCCGGGCTCAAATGAAGCCCGGCTTTTTTATGCCCGGCAATCAGCCCGCTGAATACTTCTTCAACAACGCCCATTGACAGGACTACGGTAGACCGCACACCGCATAACAATAAAAAAGGGACGCTGTAATGACCGCCATGCCCCGTCGCCTGGATCGCCCTGGATTCATGCCACGTCTGTCTTCCCACCATGTGCTGCGCCCACGCCTGGCCGAACCGTTGCGCAGCGCCGAGGCGCGGGTCCGGTTGCTGTGCGCGCCGGCCGGCAGTGGCAAGAGTGCCTTGTTGGCCGAATGCGCCCTGCAGGCCCCGGCGAGCTGCCAGGTGTATTGGCTGCCACTCAACGGTGCAGCCTTGGCTCCCCTGGATTTGTGCCAGCGCCTGGCCCAAAGCCTGGGGCTGGCGTTTGTCGATGAAGCCAGCTTGTTGCTCGACCTGAGCCGCTGGCAAGCGCCGGCCTGGTTGTTTCTCGATGACTATTGCCGGGTATCGGCGCCGGCCCTGGATGCCTTGCTCGACCGCGTGCTGGCGGCCAGCAGCCCGGCCTTGATCTGGTGGCTGGGCGCGCGGCGCCGGCCGGCCTGCAATTGGCCACGGCTGTTGCTCGACGATGAGTTGTGGGAGTGCGGCGGCACCGAGTTGGCGTTCGATCAGCGCGAGGTCCAGCAATTGCTCGATCATCACGCCGTGGGCATGCAGACCGCCGACAAGGTCTTGCAGTTCTGCGCCGGCTGGTGCGCCGGCGTGCGTATCGCCCTGCTCGAAGGTGACAGCCATCCCGACAGCGGCGCCTGGCATGGGCGTTCCCAGACCCTGCTCGATTACCTGCAACACGAACTGTTCAGCACCTTGCCCAGCGAGCTGGAGGAAGCCTGGCGGGTACTGGCGCACCTGCCACGCTTTAACCCGGGGCTGTGCGAGCACCTGTTCGGGTTTGGCGATGGCGCCGACTACCTGCGCGATCTTCAGGCCCTGGGCGCGTTTATCGAGCCCTGGGAAGATTCGCCGGACTGGCTGCAGGTCTTCGCGCCCCTGGCCCAGCTGCTGCGCGATGAACCGTGGCCGGCCCGACGCTCCTGGCACCGGCGCGCCTGCCAATGGTTTACCGCACAGCAGGATTGGCAGGCGGCGTTCGAGCAGGCGTTGCTCGCCGAGGAGTACGAAGTGGCGGTCAGCCTGTTGGAACACTTCAGTTTTGAAGACCTGTTCCGTCAGCAGAACGCCGTGCTGTTGTTGCGCCTGCATGAGCAACATGGCGACGAGTTGATGCTCGGCTCGGCGCAACTAGTGGGGCTGGTCACGGCTGCCTTGCTGTTTGCCGGGCGTTTCGACCAGGCCGCGCAATGCATCGATCAACTGGCGCGCTTCACCCCGCAACCCACGGCCGCCTTGCAACGGCACCTGTTGGCGCGTTGGCAGGCGCAGTGGGGGTGGTTGTTGCATCTTGGGGGGGACGCGGTGCCTGCGCGTGAGCATTTTCTGGAGGCACTGAATGATTTGCCGGACAGCGCCTGGACATCGCGCCTGATGTGCCTGTCCGGGCTGACCCAGCAAGCGCTGTTGCGCGGCGAACTGGAGGTGGCCCAGGCCCTGAACCGCGAGGCGCTGTGCCTGGCGCGGGCCCATGGTTCGTTGCTGCTGGAGGCGCTGCTGGAGCTTGATCATGCGCAATTGCTGGAACAGCGGGGCGCACCGTATCGGGCCCAGAGCCTGTTGGAAAGTGTACAGGCCATGTTGATCCAGCAACGTCTCAAGGCCGGGCCGTTGATGGGGCGGATTGCTCTGCGCCGTGGGCACCTGGCTTTGCGCCAGGGGCATGATGCCCTGGCCACCGAGTGCCTCGAAGCCGGCCTGGGCATGTGCCTGCACAGCCAGGACAAGCGCGTGCTCTATGGCTTCCTCGGGTTGGCGATGCTGGCGGCCAACCGCGGTGACTACGCCCAGGCGTTTATCCAGTTGCGCGACGCCGAGCGCCTGATGCAGCGCCGGCAGGTGCCCGACACCGTGTATCGGGCGGTGTTGCTGTTGCTCAGCGGGCATTTCTGGCTGCAACAGGGGCGTGCCGAACTGACCCTGGAAGCGCTCAGCCGAGTGCTGCGCCACTATCACGGCCCCCAGGCCAAGCAGGCGCCGCCGGCGACCCTGGAGCTGATCCCCCGCCTGGAATACCTGCTGGTGCTGGCCCAGGTCAGACTGCACCGGGCCGAGCAACCCATCCAGCGCCTCATAGCCTTGCTCGATACCGCCCGCGAGCGGGGCATGCAGTGCCTGGAGGTGGAGTTGCACCTGGTGTTGGGCGAGGTGGCCTGGCAACAAGGGGAAAAAGTCCTGGCGGTGCGCTCGCTGCAAACCGGGCTGGCCCTGGCGGCGCGCTGCCAGGTGCAGCAGGCTGTGCGTGAACTGCGCTTGCGCCAGCCGGGGCTGCTCAGTGAGTTGGGGCTTGAGCCTCAGGAGGCAGTGGCGGCGCCAGGGGCCAACCCGTTGAGTCAGCGGGAGCTGGAGGTGTTGCAACTGATCGCGCGGGGTAACTCCAACCTGGAGATTGCCGAGTTGTTGTTTATCTCGCTGCACACGGTGAAGACCCACGCGCGGCGGATTCACAGCAAGTTAGGGGTGGAGCGCCGCACCCAGGCCGTGGCCAAGGCTAAGACCCTAGGTCTGATGGCCTGATTATTCCAAGCAGCGTTGATCAAAATGTGGGAGCTGGCTTGCCTGCGATAGCGGTGGGTCAGTTAATGCATTTGCCTACTGATACACCGCTATCGCAGGCAAGCCAGCTCCCACATTTGCCCGCATGCATTCAGTTGCAACAGGTCAGGGCTGGTAACCCATCCGCCAACTCACCGCCTGGCTCGCCGCCAGCAATTGCCCGGCCGCCGGCCCGTCTTCATCAGCATGGAACAACGAGGTCGGCCCCACCACGGTCATCACCGCCACCACCTGCCCCATCGCATTAAACACCGGCGCCGATAGCGCATCGACCCCGGGCATCAGCAAACCATGGACAAAGTGCAAGCCACGCTGGCGAATCTGCTCACAGGTCTGCCCATACGCCTGATCGTCCACCAGCGCATGGGCGGTGCCGGCCTGGATCTCCCGCGTGCGCAGGTCCATGGTTTCGCGCTCGGGCAGAAAGGCGCTGAACACCAGCCCGGTCGAGGAACTGAGCAGCGGCAACACCGACCCCAGCTGCGTCACCACCGTGACCGCGCGCACCGCCGGTTCGATATGCACCACGGTCGCGCCATGGTTGCCCCACACCGCAAGAAAGCAGGTTTCATTCAACGCATCGCGCAGTTGTGCCAGAGGCAGGGCGGCGACTTTCAGCACGTCCATGCTGCCCAGTGCCGCCAGCCCCACGCGCAAGGCCTCGCGGCCCAGGCCGTAATGGTTGGTGGCGATGTTCTGTTCGGCAAACCCCGAGGCAATCAGGGCCTGTAAATAGCGGTGGACCTTACTCGCCGGCATCTGCACATGTTCGGCCAGGCGCGACAGGGACGTGGCCGGCGACAGTTCGGCCAGGGCCTTGAGGATGTCGGTGCCGACTTCGGCCGAGCGGACTTTTTGTTTACCGGTGTCGCGGGGGGCGGGCGGCTTTTCCATGGAGAGCGTGTATCCGAAAGACGAATGGCGGTCTTTATAGCTTGACGGCCGACAGGGAGCAAATTACGTTATGCGTAACTGGATTACGATAAAAACAACCTCCTGATTGAGGACGCTCCATGAACCTCGAATACCAATCGGGCTTTGGCAATGAATTTGCCAGCGAAGCCTTGCCCGGCGCACTGCCGATCGGCCAGAACTCCCCGCAAAAAGCGCCCTATGGGCTGTACACCGAGTTGTTCTCCGGCACCGCCTTCACCATGGTGCGCAGCGAAGCCCGGCGCACCTGGATGTACCGCATCCAGCCATCGGCCAATCACCCGGCGTTCGTCAAGCTGGACCGGCAACTGGCCGGTGGCCCGCTGGGCGAGGTCACGCCCAACCGCCTGCGCTGGGACCCGCTGGGCATTCCCAGTGAACCCACCGACTTTATCGATGGGCTGGTGGCCATGGTGGCCAACGCCGGCGCCGAGAAACCGTCCGGCATCAGCGTCTATCACTACCGCGCCAACTGCTCCATGCAGCGGGTGTTCTTTAATGCCGACGGCGAGCTGTTGATCGTTCCCGAGCAGGGTCGCCTGCGCATTGCCACCGAACTGGGCGTGCTGGAGGTCGAGCCGCTGGAAATCGTCGTGCTGCCACGGGGCCTGAAATTCCGCATCGAGCTGCTCGATGCCCAGGCTCGCGGCTACGTCGCCGAAAACCACGGCGCGCCGCTGCGCCTGCCGGACCTGGGGCCGATTGGTAGCAATGGCCTGGCCAGCCCCCGGGACTTCCTGACCCCGGTCGCCCACTACGAAAACCTGTCGCAACCCACGCCCCTGGTGCAGAAGTTCCTCGGCGAGTTGTGGGGCTGCACCCTGGACCACTCGCCGCTGAACGTGGTGGCCTGGCACGGCAACAATGTGCCGTACAAATATGACCTGCGTCGCTTCAACACCATCGGCACGGTGAGTTTCGATCACCCGGACCCGTCGATTTTTACCGTGTTGACCTCGCCCACCAGCGTCCACGGCCTGGCCAACCTCGACTTCGTGATCTTCCCGCCGCGCTGGATGGTGGCCGAGAACACCTTCCGGCCACCGTGGTTCCACCGCAACCTGATGAATGAATACATGGGCCTGATCCAGGGCGCCTACGACGCCAAGGCCGAAGGCTTCCTGCCCGGCGGCGCATCGCTGCACGGCTGCATGAGCGCCCACGGCCCGGATGGCGAGACCTGCACCAAGGCCATCGCCGCGGACCTGGCGCCGCACAAGATCGATAACACCATGGCCTTCATGTTCGAGACCAGCCAGGTGCTGCGCCCAACCCGGTTCGCCCTGGACTGCCCGCAACTGCAAAACACTTACGACGCTTGCTGGGCCACGCTGCCAGCAACCTTCAACCCGAATCGGAGATAAGCCATGACGCAGTCCACTCTCACCCGCAGTTGGGTGGCCTCGGCCAACGGTCACCCGGATTTCCCCCTGCAGAACCTGCCCCTGGGCATCTTCAGCCTCAACGGTTCGGCACCGCGCAGTGGCGTGGCGATTGGCGAGCATATTTTGGATCTGCAAGCGGCCCGCGACCTGTTTGACGGTGAAGCGCGCCGCGCCATCGACGCCATGGCAGACGGGCAACTGAATGCCTTCTTCGAGCTGGGCCGTGGCCCACGGGTGGCCCTGCGCGAACGCCTGCTGCAACTGCTTGCCGAGGGCAGCGATCAGCAAGCCAGGCTGCAAGCCCTGGGCGCCCAGGTGTTGCCACTGGCCGTCGATTGCCAGATGCACCTGCCGGCAAAAATCAACGATTACACCGACTTCTACGTCGGCATCGAGCACGCGCAGAACGTCGGCAAACTGTTCCGCCCGGACAACCCCCTGCTGCCCAACTACAAGTATGTGCCGATTGGTTATCACGGCCGCGCCTCGACCATCCGCCCGTCCGGCACCGAGGTGCGCCGGCCCAAGGGCCAGACCCTGCCGGCCGGCCAGACCGAACCGACGTTCGGCCCGTGCGCACGCCTGGACTACGAGTTGGAACTGGGGATCTGGATCGGCCAGGGCAATGCCATGGGCGACTCGATTGCCATTGGCGACGCCGCCGAGCATATCGCTGGCTTCTGCCTGCTCAACGACTGGTCGGCCCGCGATATCCAGGCCTGGGAATACCAGCCGCTGGGGCCGTTCCTGTCGAAAAGCTTTATCACCAGCATCTCGCCCTGGGTGGTCACGGCCGAAGCCCTGGAACCGTTCCGCAAGGCCCAGCCTGTACGCCCGGCCGGTGATCCACAACCGCTGCCGTACTTGCTGGACACCCGTGACCAGGCTGCTGGCGCCTTTGATATCGAACTGGAAGTGCTGCTGACCACCGCCGCGATGCGCGAGCAGAACCTGGCGGCCCATCGCCTGACCCTGAGCAACACCCAGCACATGTACTGGACCGTGGCGCAAATGGTCGCACACCACAGCGTCAACGGCTGCCAGTTGCAGGCCGGCGACCTGTTTGGTTCGGGCACCCTGTCGGGCCCCGAGGCCGGCCAGTTCGGCAGCCTGCTGGAAATCACCGAAGGCGGCAAAAAGCCGATCGAACTGGCCTCCGGCGAGGTGCGCAAGTTCCTTGAAGACGGCGACGAAATCATCCTGCGTGCCCGCTGCCAGCGTGACGGTTTTGCCTCCATCGGCTTCGGCGAATGCCGGGGCACCGTGGTCGCCGCGCGCTAAGGGGGCGAGGGGATGGAGCTTTATACCTACTACCGTTCCACGGCGTCCTACCGGGTGCGTATCGCCCTGGCGCTCAAGGGCCTGGACTTCACCGCGCTGCCGGTCAACCTGCTGGTGCCCAAGGGCGGCGCCAACCGCCAGCCCGAGTACCTGGCGATCAACCCCCAGGGCCGTGTCCCGGCCTTGCGTACCGACGAGGGCGAGCTGTTGATCCAGTCGCCGGCGATCATCGAGTACCTGGACGAACGTTATCCACAGGTGCCGTTGCTCGCCAAGGACCTGGCAACCCGCGCCCATGAGCGCGCGGTGGCCGCGATCATCGGCTGTGACATTCACCCGCTGCACAACTCCAGCACGCAGAACCTGTTGCGCCAGTGGGGGCATGACGAGGCGCAATTGCTGGAGTGGATCGGGCATTGGATCAGCCAGGGCCTGGGCGCCGTGGAGCAATTGATCGGTGACCAGGGCTATTGCTTTGGTGACCAGCCAGGGCTGGCGGATGCGTTTCTGATCCCGCAGTTGTATGCGGCCGAGCGTTTCCAGGTGGCGCTGGAGGGTTACCCGCGAATCCTGCGTGTCGCCGCATTGGCAGGCAAACACCCCGGGTTTATCCAGGCCCACCCCTCCAACCAACCTGATACACCCTAGATCAATGTAGGAGCAGGCCAGCCAGCTCCCACAAGTGATACCCCATAAAAATAAAACAGGTACCTTGCGATGCATAATCAGATTGCCAGCTTTCGCGCGGCACTCGACGCCCGTCCGGTGTCGCGCTACCAGTGGTTGATTCTCCTGTTATTGGCGTTATTGCTGGTGACCGATGGCTACGATGCCCAGGTGCTGGGCTACGTAGTGCCGGCGCTGGCTCAGGATTGGGGCCTGGAAAAGGCCGCCTTCGGCCCCGTGTTCAGTGCCAACCTGCTGGGGCTGACCCTGGGCTCCCTGGCCGTGACGCCCCTGGCGGACCGCTTCGGCGTGCGCCGCATCCTGCTCGCTTGCGTGCTGATCTACGCCAGCCTCACGATGCTGATGGTGTTCGCCAATTCCCTGAATACGCTGATGGCCGCGCGTTTTATCTGCGGCATTGGCATGGGCGGCGCGATGCCCAGTGCCATGGCGTTGATGTCGGAGTATTCGCCACCGCGTATGCGCACCTTGATGGTGACGCTGGCGGCCTGTGGTTTCTCGTTCGGCGGGGCGGCGGGTGGTTTTGTCGCGGCGGGGTTTATCGACAGCTTCGGCTGGGAGGCCGTGTTCCTGGCGGGTGGCGTGACGCCGTTGCTGCTGTTTCCCTTCCTGGTATGGCTGCTGCCTGAATCCTTGCCGCGCTTGCTGCGCGATGCACCACCCTATGCGCGCCTGCAAAAAGTCACGGCGCGCATGCTGCCAGGCTGGCAGGCCCCGGCGGCCAGCGAAGAACAGAATCGCCAGGAGCAGGGCAGCCAACTGACGGTGGTGGAGTTGTTTCGCCATGGCTATGCGCGGCCGACGCTGCTGATCTGGTCGACCTTTTTCGTCAGCCTGCTCCTGCTGTACTTCATGATCAGTTGGTTGCCGTCACTGCTGCTGGAAAGTGGCATGCCCTTGAACAAAGCCAACCTGGTGACCTCGATGTTCCTGTTCGCCGGTACCCTGGGCGCGATTGGCATGGCCTGGTTTGCCGACCGCCTGAAAAGCAAGGTGCGCCTGCTCTCCGGTGTATTGGCGGCCGCGGCGGTGTGCACCATTTTGCTGGGGCTCAACCATGACAACCCGCGTTACCTGGTGGCGTTTGTGTTTGCGGCGGGCTTTTGCATCATCGGCGGCCAGTTGACCTTAAATGCGTTTGCCAGCAACTTCTATCCGGCCCATGTCCGTGCGACGGGCACGGGCTGGGCACTGGGTGTCGGGCGGTTTGGTTCGATCCTGGGGCCGCTGTTTGGCAGCATGCTGCTGGCGATGCACGTACCGGTGCAGCAGATTTTCTTCTTCTGCGCGATTCCGGCGGTGATTGCGGCGTTGCTGATTATTCAGGTGCGCTCGCCCGGAGCCACGCCGCCAAAAGATTCACTGCGTGGCGATATTCTCAAAACCTGAAGGCCACCATGCTTACCTGTGGGAGCTGTCGAGCCCCGGCGAGGCTGCGATGGGGGCGGCGCGGTTTAACGGTCGGCCCCCTTCAATGCACCACCGCCCCAGGTGGCAAATGCCCCAGCCGCTCTGTCAGGCGCAGCCGCTGCACCGGGTCTTCACTGAGCAACAGCGCATGCTCAAGATCAAAGCGCTCGGCATTCGGGCAGTCCAGGTGTTTGTACAGACTGGCCCGTGCCAGGTAGTCGGCGGCGCTGGCATCGCCCAGCTCCAGCACCCGCTCGGCGTCGATCAGCGCCGCCAGGTGATTGTCATTGGCCAGGTGCAGTTGCCGCAGGTTGCGCGACAGCCGTTGCAGGATCAACCGCGGCTCGGCGCTGCGCAGGTGTTCGGCTTGCAGCTTGAGATTGGGGCCGTACTGGCGTTGCAGCAATTCGCGGCAGTCGTTGGGGTACAGCCGGCGCCCGCCGCAGGGGTCGAGTAAATGATCGGCACCGCTCACCCGCAGCAGGAAGTGCCCCGGAAAGTTGACACCGACCATGGGGATCTCCAGGCGCCGCGCCAACTCCAGGGCGATCAGGCCCAGGGCCAGGGGTTGTCCGCGTCGGCGCTGTAACACCTTGTCCAACAGCGCGGCGGCGGGGCGCAAGGGGGTGAAGTCGTCCTGGGCGAACCCCAGGTCATTCATGATCCGCAGCAACGGCTGGCCCAGCTCATCGGCCGGCAGCAGCGGCATGTCGAGGCTGACCTGCTGTTGCAGCACCGTGAAGTCAGCCAGGATCGCCCGTGGGTCCACAGCAGGATCGTGCTCGGCCGCGATCCATAACGCGGCTTCAAACAGCGCCGGCGGTGAGCGGTGCAGGCATTCAAAAAAGGCTTGGCGGGGATTCATGACGTTCTCCGACGGATGTCTCGTTTTAGCCTTGCCGAGAACTTTCGTCCAGCTTCTTGAGAATCAGCCTACTTGTTTATGTCGCAAAGCCTGTAATTACGGCCTGCTTATTCCCGCGTGCTCCGGCAAGCTTTTAACGGCGGCCTATACTTGGCGACAACAAGAAATGATTCGGGAGCTTGACGATGTTTGCTCTCATGCACAGCACCCGCCTTGAATCCCTGCACCTGAGCGTTGACCCGGTGACCGGGTTGAAGGCGGTCATTGCCATTCACAGCAGCCGCCTCGGCCCGGCCCTGGGTGGCTGTCGCTACCTGGCCTACCCCGACGACGAAAGCGCCGTGGCCGATGCCGCGCGCCTGGCCCAGGGCATGAGCTACAAAGCCGCGCTGGCTGGCTTACCGGTGGGCGGCGGCAACGCGGTGATCATCCGCCCGGCCCATGTGGAAAGCCGCGCCGCGCTGTTTGAAGCTTTCGGCCGGTGTATCGAGCAACTCAATGGCCGCTACATCACCGCCATCGACAGCGGCACCAGCGTGGCCGACATGGACTGCATCGCCCAGCACACACGCTTTGTCACCAGCACCACCGCCGCCGGCGACCCGTCTCCCCATGCGGCCATGGGCGTATTCGCCGGCATCCGCACCGCCGCCATGGCCCGGCTGGGCAGCGACAACCTCGAGGGCCTGCGCGTGGCAATCCAGGGCCTGGGCAATGTGGGCTACGCCCTGGCCGAACAACTGCACGCCGCTGGTGCCGAATTGTTGGTGAGCGATATCGACCCTGGCAAAGTGCAACTGGCCATGGAGCAACTGGGGGCCCACCCGATTGCCAACGACGCCTTGCTCAGCACCCCCTGCGACATTCTTGCGCCGTGCGGCCTGGGCGCCGTACTCAACCGCCAGAGCGTCGCCCAACTGCGCTGCGCCGCCGTGGCCGGCTCGGCCAGCGCGCAACTGACCCACCTGCAAGTGGCCGACCAATTGGAGGCCCGCGGCATCCTCTACGCCCCGGACTACGTGATCAACTCCGGCGGCCTGATCTACGTTGCCCTCAAGCACAACGGCGCGGACCTGACGACCATCACCGCACACCTGTCCAACATCGGCACGCGCCTGACCGAAATCTTCGGCCATGCCCAGGCCGAAAAACGCTCGCCTGCGCGGGTGGCCGATGAGCTGGCAGAGCGCTTGCTGTATCGTTGACGAGGCAGTAAAGGCATCACTACAGTGCCTCGGGCAGGGGGGCGGTATTTAGGCCAAGATAAAAATTTCGCCCCCGGAAACGTAGTCACCTTTTTTCCCCCACTGTTCTTCAATGCCATTAATCACTGCCATTGAGTGCCCGCCAATTGTCCCATCCCATAGCTCTATTGCCCTGTTCACTATGCCCACTGCGCCATTTCGCAACTCCGCTGCGGTGCCAGATCTCATATAGTCTTTGAGGCCAAGGCGCAAAAGGCCTTCAGCTCCTTCTTCACCATCTTCAATGCTTTTCAGTGCCTCGGGAAAACCTTTCTTTGCCGTACCATCGTTATCCTCGTTTTCTGCCCGTTTGGCACATGCGGCATATATCACGCAGGCATCGTCTATCATTTCGGGGTCATTGCCTTGAAGGTTGGCGCTTTCTTTCGCGAGTTTCAGTTCCTCTTGGGATAGGTGTACCTTCACACCATCTCTCATCGTTATATCCAGGCCATCGCCCGTCTCCTTTACTTCCTTGAAGACATCGGCTGGCTTCTGACCAAAACGCATCATCGCGGCTTTGATGGCCGAGATCGTAATGCAGTCGCTATTGTTTTCTCCTTGAGAAAAACCACCCCAGATGTCCTTCGGCTTTTCGCCTGAGCTGGATTCAACAGAGTCATTGCGGTAGTTAAGGGCGCTGCTTGCGCTTGATGCCATGGAGGGGGCGGAAAATGACTGGCTCCTGCTGCGGCTACTCGCCCAGTCGATTGTCCTGGATTGTTTCCAGGCTGCTGGCGTCTGGGCGTCATAACCGTAGACTGGGCTGGCTGGAGGTGAGGGGAGAAATGACCTGCGGTTATCATTGCCTGGCGCATAATTGATTGCCCGAGGCCGGCTATCAAGGGGGGCTGGCTGGACTGTCGGGCTGGCTGGGGGCCTTTGCCCGGGCACAGCCTGGTTTGCTGTAGGTGACGGCCACGCACCATGGCCGGGTATTGCAGTGCTTTCCATAGATTTCCCCCATTTTGCGAACGCTGTAGAGCGGTCGCGAAGACTGTTTGCACTGGTTGCACAAGGCACTCCTGTGGGTGGCAGTCACGACGGTCCGGTTCCAGTAAGGGGGAACTTAAGATTTATCTTTGCTTGGCTACTTTAGCGGCATTAAAAAGGCCCTGAATCAACGATTCAGGGCCTGTTCAATTCGCGCTTTATTCCGCTGCCGGGTTCAGCAACTCGGACAATGCATCCGGCTGGCTCTTGAATGCCTTGGCAAACACATCGCGATTCTTCGCCATGTAGATCCCGGCTTCCTCCACCTGCTGCTCGCTCAGGGACGGCACGGCTTTTTGCAACACTTCTGCGAGCAACTCAGCGAGTTCAAGCATCTTGTCATGACGGTCAGCTTCGGCTTTATCCATGAACAAACGCTCCAGATCTCGGCTGCTGCGGTATACCACTTCGACGGCCATTCACCACCTCACATGCCTTCACGATAGTTGTCTATTGCGACTACTGTATTTATATACAGCTAAAAGGATAAGCCAATCCCGGGGGTTTGGGTAGCAGCTTTTTAATGTAGTCGGGAAATGGCAGGTTGCTACTAGAGAAAACGCTTACTTCACGCTGTGGTTACGACGTGCAGCGGCGCTTACCAACGCAGGGTGCCTGATGCCTCAAGCGGCTCTCAGGTTCTTCGCTGGCAGTTCCTGCCGGGTCGGTATTAGCTTTGAGTTTTTCTGTTGTTAGCGTCATTCAATCGATTGAAGTGCCTCATATCAACCCGCCATCATCTCACTCTGCAATCCCTGGCCTTTTTTCTGCATGCCTAACGATCGTCACGCCGAACGGGCATTATCCGTTCCGGCGCGAGGTACGACGCAGGGGTTGGCCGGGTTGGCTATTTTTTAAACAGTGGTGGTGAGCAATGACAGAAATGAAGTGGGCCGAAAAAGTGCGCAAAAGCCTGCACGCGAATGCCGATTCCCTGGGCAACCTGGCGGTGGAGGCGTTTCACTACCTGGCGCTGTTTGGCATCGGTGCAATCACCGCCTATGCGGCAATAATGACCTTTATCGATATGTTGCAAAAAGGCGGCATCAGCGTGGATGACATCCTGCTGCTGTTTATCTACCTGGAGTTGGGCGCCATGGTGGGAATTTATTTCAAGACCAACCACATGCCGATCCGCTTCCTGCTCTACGTGGCAATCACCGCATTGACCCGCCTGCTGATCGGCGATGTGTCCCACCACAATGCCCCGGACCTGGGGATCATTTACCTGTGTGGTGGGATTCTGCTGTTGGCGTTCGCCATCCTGGTGGTGCGTTTTGCCTCGTCGCGTTACCCATCGGTCAAGGAAAAGTCCGAGTCCTGAGTCAGAGCCCGGCCGTGACTGGCGGCCGGTTGCTGGGCGGGCGCTGCAACAGTTGGTGACTGTCGCCGTCGGTCATCATCGCCAAAATCTCCATGGCACTGTGGCCCTGTTCAATGGCAATGCCCCATTGCACGCTTTGCACCAGGCGTTTGAGCCGTTGTGGGTCGTTGCGCTGTTCGGCGCTGATCATGCGTTTGGCGACCACGCCGTTGTCGTCGGAGAGGGTCAGCAGGATGCTGCCGTCCAGGCGCTGGATACTCAGGTTGACCCGGTATTGTGGGGTGAACGTGTCGGTGATCAGCTGAAAAGGATTGTCCATGGTGCGTTACCGCCTGATAAGAACATGCACTGATTGACGACCGGTAGGGCGATTGGTTCGTGTTGCCTGACCACCGGTCACAAGCTCCGTTTTCCTTCAGAGGGTGTACAGCAAGGGGCGTGCCGTACAGCTATCTTTCTGACGATGGGTTACCCCTGTGGACGCGGGCTTGTGTGGGAGCGGGCTTGCTCGCGATAGCGGTGTATCAGCCAATTCATCTGGTGCTGATCCACCGCAATCGCGAGCAAGCCCGCTCCCACAGGGTGATCTGTTTCAGGGCACCAGCGAGAAAATGACCGCAGACAGCGCAATCAGCCCCACCAACACCACAAACACATTCGACACCTGGCCCGAATACTGGCGCAACGCGGGGACGCGGCGGATGGCGTACATCGGCATCAGGAACAGCAGGCACGCGATGATCGGCCCGCCGAGGGTTTCGATCATGCCCAGGATGCTGGGGTTGAACGTGGCGACGGCCCAGCAACTGAGGATCATGAATACGGCGGTGCAACGTTCCAGCCAGCGCGCCGACAGGGTGCGGTTGCGCCCGCGCAGGGACTTGACGAGCAGGCCCTGGAAGCCTTCGCTGGCGCCGATATAGTGGCCGAGGAAGGATTTGGTGATGGCCACCAGCGCGATCAACGGCGCGGCATAAGCGATGACCGGGGTCTGGAAGTGGTTGGCCAGGTAGGACAGGATCGAGATGTTCTGTGCCTTGGCGGCGGCAAGGTCGGCGGGCGACAGCGCTAGTACGCAACTGAAGCAGAAGAACATCACGGTGAGCACCATCATGCCGTGGGCCATGGCCAGGATGCCGCTGCTCTTGCGCTCGGCTTGGGCGCCGTACACACGTTTCTGGTCCACCGCAAAGGCCGAGATGATCGGCGAATGGTTAAACGAAAACACCATCACCGGAATCGCCAGCCACAGGGTGTTGAAGAACACCGGCAGGGGCATGCCCTCGCTCGCCGAGGCGAAGAACGCGCCGTTCCAGTTGGGGATCAGGCTTAGCGCCAGCAACAGCAAGGCGGCGACGAAGGGGTAGACCAGCACGCTCATGGCCTTGACGATCACGCCCTGGCCGCACCGCACAATGGCC
Organism: Pseudomonas sp. GW821-FHT01D09; assembly: GCF_059422465.1. Lineage (NCBI taxonomy): Bacteria > Pseudomonadati > Pseudomonadota > Gammaproteobacteria > Pseudomonadales > Pseudomonadaceae > Pseudomonas > Pseudomonas sp. GW821-FHT01D09. The sequence goes on along the minus strand of NZ_JBWKWY010000023.1, from coordinate 73,590 downwards.
ATCAGGCCGAGGATCAGCACCAGGGATAGGATCGCCCGTGGCGGTGGGGTCATGTGCAGTTGGTGTTCCATAAAGCTGCCGAGGGTGTTGGTCAGCGCAACGCTGTACACCAGCAGGATCGGGAAGATGGCGAAAAAGTACAGCAGGGTAATCAGCTTGCCGGCGCCGACGCCGAAATGTTCTTCCACCACGTCAGTGATGTCGCCGGATTTGCCCGACAGCACAAAGCGCGTCAGCCCACGGTGGGCGAAGAAGGTCATGGGGAAGGCCAGCAGCGCCAGCACGATCAGCGGCCAGAAGCCACCGACTCCGGCGTTGATCGGCAGGAACAGGGTGCCGGCACCGATGGCGGTGCCGTACAGGCCCAGCATCCAGGTGGTGTCGTGTTTGCTCCAGCCCGTTGTCACGGTGTGTTCTACAACAGGGTTTTCGGCAGCAGGTGTACGTACATCGGTCATCGTTATTGCCTCGTTATTATTTTTGCGCGGGCTCACGTCGGGGCAGGTAGCAGTGCTCCTCAGCACTCCACCCAGCTGACCGCCAGGCCGCCCCGTGAAGTTTCTTTGTATTTGTCATGCATGTCGGCGCCGGTATCGCGCATGGTGCGGATCACCCGGTCGAGGGAGATAAAGTGCTTGCCGTCGCCGCGCAGGGCCATTTGCGTGGCGTTGATGGCTTTGACGGCGGCGATCGCGTTGCGCTCGATACAGGGCACCTGGACCAGGCCGCCGACCGGGTCGCAGGTCAGGCCGAGGTTATGTTCCAGGCCGATTTCGGCGGCGTTTTCCAATTGCTCGGGGGTGGCGCCGAGGATATCCGCCAGGCCTGCGGCGGCCATGGCGCAGGCCGAACCGACTTCGCCCTGGCAGCCGACTTCGGCACCGGAGATCGAGGCGTTTTTCTTGCACAGGATGCCGACGGCGGCAGCTGCCAGGAAGAAATTCACCACATCATCATCGCAGGCGTCGGCGTTGAATTTCATGTAGTAGTGCAACACCGCCGGGATGATCCCGGCCGCGCCGTTGGTGGGGGCGGTGACCATGCGCCCACCGGCGGCGTTTTCTTCGTTGACGGCCAGGGCGAACAGGTTGACCCACTCCATGGCCGACAGGGTCGAGGTGATCACATTCGGCTTGCCGATTTCCAGCAGGCTACGGTGCAGCTTGGCGGCGCGGCGCGGTACATCCAGGCCGCCGGGCAAGATGCCTTCATCGCGCAGGCCTTGTTCGACGCACTCGCGCATCACCGACCAGATATGCAGCAGGCCGCTGCGGATTTCTGCATCGCTGCGCCAGGCGCGTTCGTTGGCCATCATCAATTCAGAAACTCGCAGGCCATGCGTGTTGCACAGGGCCAGCAGTTCGACGGCGCTGGAAAAGTCGTAGGGCAGTTCTACATCGCTGGTGGGAGCAATGCCCGACTCGGCTTCGGCAGCCTCGATAATGAAACCGCCGCCCACCGAGTAGTAGGTCTGTTCGCTGAGCAGGCCGTTTGCCCCGTAGGCATGCAGGGACATGGCGTTGGGGTGGTAGGGCAGGCTTTCCTCCAGCAGCAGGAGATCGTGCTGCCAGTTGAAGGAAATTTCTTGGGTGCCGCCAAGCAACAAGCGGCCTGATTCGCGCAACTGTTGGATGCGCGGGCCAATGGAGGTGGGGTCAACCCGATCTGGCCATTCGCCCATCAACCCCATCACACAGGCACGGTCGGTGGCATGGCCCACGCCGGTGGCGGACAGTGAACCGTACAGGCGCACTTCCACGCGCTGGGTGTGCTCCAGCAATTGTTGGTCGGCGAGGGCCTGGGCGAAGGTTGCCGCTGCCCGCATGGGGCCGACGGTATGGGAGCTGGACGGGCCGATGCCCACCTTGAATAGATCAAAAACGCTGATAGCCATGCTAAAGCCTTACAAGCAATGGAGTAGGAATCGCTGCCATGTTTTGTAGGACAAGCGGAAGTGGCGCGATACTGAGCCTCTGGATCGGCACTGACCAACGAATTATCCTAAGACACCCTTTAGCAGGACTAAACGCTATGGCTCGCCCGCTTCATGCCCAGACCTATGTCTGGCTGCACGTCTTTGCCTGCGCCGCACGGCATTTATCCTTCACCCGTTGCGCCGAAGAACTGCACATCACGCCGGGGGCGGTCAGCCAGCAGATTCGCCAATTGGAAGAGCGCCTGGGCTTTCGCCTGTTTCATCGTCGGGCACGTGGCGTGGAACTGAGCGCCGAGGGGCAGCGGCTGGCGATCACGGTGAGCGAGGCCTACGGCAGCATTGATGCCGAGCTGCAGCGCCTGGATGCGGGGATGATCAGCGGCACTTTGCGCCTGCGCTCGATTCCGTCATTCCTCGGCAAATGGCTGACGCCGCGCCTGCCGCGCTTGCAGCAGCGTTTCCCGGATATCCAACTGCGCCTGGTGGCGGAAGACAGCAGCATGGCCTTGCACGAAGGCGACTTTGACCTGGCCATCGACCTCAACGACGGCAGCTATCCGGGTTTGTTATCCACAGCCTTGCTCGATGAGCAGATATTCCCGGTGTGCGCGCCGAGCCTGTTGCGCGGGCGCCCGCCGTTGCACGGCCCGGCCGACCTGGCCCATTTCCCGTTGTTGCACGACATCACCGCCTGGCGTGGGAGTTATGAATACGCCGAGTGGGAGTTTTACCTGAATGCTATCGGCTACCACGACGCCGATGTGCGGCGTGGGCACACCTTCAACCGCAACCACCTGACCATCGAGGCCGCCATTGCTGGTATGGGCGTGGCGATTGCCCGGCGCACCCTGCTCAATGATGAGTTGGAGCGTGGCACGCTGATCGTGCCCTTTGGCCTCGCGGTGCCGAACCACAAGCGCTATGTGCTGCTGTATGCGCCAGGCGCGCTGAACCATCCCGGTGTGCGTGCGGTGCATGATTGGCTGGTGGAGGAGGCGGGGATTTTTCGCGGGCTGCACCCCTTGGGCGAGGGGCAATTGTGAGGATTTTCGCCGGTGCGCGGGGGCACCCAACTCCCGACCATAACAGTGCTTTGGGCGGTTGTCAGACTTAATTTGTAATGTGGGATTTATCTTTGCATAGGGGTTGAATTGTTCCGTCAGGTGCTCAATTGTGTAGTCAAGAGGTCATGGTTTCACCGCATCGGTGTTGCAGTTGTGACCTCTGGCGAGCTAGCTGAAATAAGGGAAACACTATGCAAATCCTAGTCAACAGCGATAACCATATTGAAAGCAGCATCCGACTGGAGGAGTGGGTACGTACTACCATTGAGAGCACGCTCGAACGTTATGAAGAAGACTTGACCCGCATTGAAGTCTTTTTGAAGGATGAGAACGGCGACAAGCCGGGCCCCCACGATTTAAGTTGCCGCCTGGAAGCGCGGCCAAAGGGCCATCAACCGATTTCGGTCATCCATAAAGCCGACACCCTGGAACAAGCGATCGACGGGGCGGCCACCAAGCTGGAGAACGCGCTGGAACATCTGTTCGGCAGGCTGCAAGGCAAGCCGCGTGCAGAGAAGCGCACGCCCAACAACCAAGTCGATGAAGCCGGGCTTGAAGAGGAATTCCTGGAAAACGAACAGGCTGCGCTTAACAGCTGATTGCTGAGTGTTTTTCAACCCCAGACAAAACGGGCCTGCAGATGCAGGCCCGTTTTTTTGTGGCTAGACATATCAAATGTGAAAGCTGGCAAGCGGCTTAGGCCATCAGAACGCGACCGACGTCTGCACATACACCGTCCGCGGCTCACCCACGTATTTGCCCTTGTTGTTATCGTCAAACGAGCGGGTGAAGTACTGGGTATTGAAGATGTTCTTCACCCCCACCGCCACATTCAAATCCGACAACTGCGGGCCGAAGTCGTAGGCGGCGCGGCTGCTGAACAGCATGTAGCCGGGGATGCGCCCGGTGCTGCCATCGGCGCTTTCGGCCTGGGTGTTGGCGTTGTCGGCGAACTGGCTGCTCTGGTAGGTGCTGTCCAGGTTCAACTTCCATTGGCCTTCGGTGTAGCCCACGCCCAGGGTGCCTTTGTGCTTGGACGAGAAGGGTACGCGGTTGCCTTTGTTCGGGCCGTCTTCGCGGATGGTTGCATCGACATAGGCGTAGCTGGCGTACACATCAAAGCCGGCCAGCGCCGGGCTCAAGCCGTCGAGGGCGTAGTTGAGGCTGGACTCGATGCCCTGGTGCCGGGTTTCGCCCCGGGCGATCACCGAGTCGTTGGTCTGGTTGCTTTCGTACTGGTTGTCGAAGTTGATCAGGAACGCGCCGATTTCTGCACGCAGCGCGCCATTGTCGTAGCGCGTGCCGACTTCCCAGGTGCGGGCCTTTTCCGGCTTGACCGCGCCGCTGCTCACGCGGTTGGGCATCTGGCTGTACTGCACGCTGCCAAAGGAGCCTTCGGTGTTGGCGTACAGGTTCCACTCGTCGGTCAGGTGATAGAGCACGTTCAACGCCGGCAGGACAGTGTTGTAGTCGCCCTTGTATTTGACGTTGGTCAGGTTGTTGGTCTGCTGGGACTTGATCATCTCGTAGCGGATGCCCGGGGTCACGGTCCATTTGCCGATATCGATCCGGTCATCGATAAAGAACGCATTGGCTTCGGTGCCGCCCCGGGTGTCGCGGTCGTTGCGGCTGTCGGTGTTGGGCAGTTGCTGGTTGGCGCTGATCGGCGTGCGGTAGCGCAATTCGTGCCCGGCCTCGTTGATGTAGCGGTAGCCCACGCCGACCTCGTGGCTGCTCGGGCCGAGGTCGAAGCCCTGGGCCAGGCGGGTTTCCAGGCCGCGTACCCAATACTCGCGCGGCGACAGCGAAAGGAAGCTGCCCTGATCCAGATAGCCGCTGCGCAAGGTCTTGGTGAAGAAGCTGTTGACGGTGAATTCCCGACGATCTTCCTGGTAGCGATAGCCCACGTTAAACATCGTACGGCGGCCCCAGAATTTGTCGTAGGGACGGGTGGACTGATACGGGTCGGCCTTGTAGGCCGCCGTGCTCAAGCCTCCGGGCATATCGGCCTGACCTTCGTAGTACTGGGCCATGGCATTGAAGCTGTTGGCCTCATCCAGTTGGTAGTGGCCCTTGAGGATCAGGTCGTCGATTTGGCTGTCGCTGTGTTCGCGCCAGTCGCCGCCGCGGGTGCCGGAATACAGCAGCGCGCCACCCAGGCCATTGTCGGCGGTGCCGCCGGCCAGCAGGTTGCCGGTGGTCTTGAAACCATCGTGGCTGGAGGATGGGCTGGTCTCGGTCTGCAGGCCGCCCTTGACCGTCGGCGCATCGGGAATGGCCCGGGTCACGAAGTTGACCACGCCGCCGACGTTCTGCGGGCCGTAACGTACCGCGCCGCCGCCGCGCACCACGTCCACCGCATCCATGTTGCCCATGCTGACCGGCGCGAACGACAGTTGCGGCTGGCCATACGGCGCAAAAGGCACCGGAATGCCGTCCATCAAGACTGTCGAGCGCGACGCCAGGCGCGGGTTGAGCCCGCGAATGCCGAAGTTCAGCGCCATGTCGTGGCTGCCGGTGCCGTTGTTTTCCGGCGCATTGACCCCGGGAATGCGGTTGAGCACATCACGGGCCTGGGTCGCGCCCTGGCGCTCGAACTCTTCGCGACGGATCACATCGCGGGCGCCGGGGTGCTCGAAGACATTGGTCTGCGCCGCATCGCCGAGCCAGTCGCCCACCACGGTGGAGGTGCCCAGTTCCAGGGAACTCGGGGCATTCAGCGGTTGCAGGCTGTAGGCATTGTGACCTTCGGCGCGGGCTTGCAGGCCGGTGCCCTTGAGCAGTGCGTCCAGGCCTTGCTCGGTGGTGTAGTTGCCTGTCAGGCCCTGGCTTTGTGCGCCGGCGGTCACTTGCGAGCCAAAGGAAATCAGCACGCCGGCTTCACGGCCAAGTTGATTCAGCGCGGCTTCCAGGGAGGCTGGGGCGATGTGATAAGGCTTGGCCTCGGCCGCCAAGGCGTAGGGCAGGGCGCTGAAACTGAGGCTGGCGCCCAGCAGCAAGTGGCGCAGCGTGCGGGCAAGTGGCGTCAGGCGAGTCGGGTGCTGGGGCATGAAGAATGTTCCTCAGAGGTGGGAAACTGGCTGGCTTTCCCTCTCTGTCACGCGAGGTACGGAAAACGGCTCACGGGTGCCTGAAAATAATTCAGGCGCGGGCTTCGACGCTGACCCAATAGCGGGTAAACCGCCGCACTTTGACCGGCAGGCTGATGGGCAGCAGGTCGAGGATGCGTTCGCTGTCGTCCAGCGGGTAGCTGCCGGAGATCAGCAGGTTGGCCACCTGCGGATCACACTGCAATTGGCCGCGGCGATAACGGCTCACTTCGGCGAGGAAATCTGCCAGGCGCATGTGCGAGGCCACCAGCATGCCGTCGGCCCAGGCAGCGCTGTTGGCATCGGTAGGGCGCGGGGTATCCCAGCCTTTGCGCGTGAGGTTGACCTGGTGGGATTTTTCCAGGGGCAGGGGCAGGCCGCTGTAGGACCTGGGTGTAATCTCGACCTGGCCATCCAGCACGGCAACCTGGGTGTGGTCGTTGAACTGGCGCACATTCACCTGCGCCGCCTGGGTGGTGACAAGGCCCTGGCCGGTGATGATCTGCAACGGCGTGTTGGCGCGCAGCAATATTTCGCCTTCGAGCAGGCGGACCAGGCGTCGCGGGCCGTCAAATTGCACATCCACCGCACTGGCGGTATTGAGTTGCAGTTGGCTGCCATCGGCCAGTTGCATTTTGCGCCGCTGGCCGAAGGGGCTGCGGTAGTCGGCGGTCAACGGCGGGATCAAGTGTTGCTGGCGCAAGCCCCAGGTGGCCGCCGAGCCGGCGCCGAGGACCAGCAGCAGTTTCAGGGCCTGGCGCCGGCTGCTCGATTGCGCTGCGTTCAACGCGGCATGGGCCAGGGGCGAGGGCATGCCGCGCAGGCGCTGGTTGACCCGCTGAATATGCTCCCACGCCCGTTGATGTTCGCTGTGGGCCTGTAGCCAGTGCTGCCAGTTGGCCTGCTGGCGCGGGTTGAGCGGGCCTTGCTGCATTTGCATCAGCCACTGTACCGCCTGCTCGGCGACCTGGGGCGAGACGTTCGCGGCGGGGTTCATAGGGCGAAATAGCAGCGCATGGCGGCTTTACTCAGATGACGTTTGACGGTGGCGATGGAAATCCCCAGTTCGGCGGCGATTTGTGCGTAGGTCAGGCCGTCGAGCTGGGCCAGCAGGAAGGCGCGCTTGACCGGCACGGGCAAGCCATCGAGCAACTGGTCCAGCTCCATCAGGGTTTGCAGGATAATGGCCCGCTCTTCTTCCGATGGGGCGGCGAACTCGGGCATTTGCGCCAGGGCATTGAGGTAGGCGCGCTCCAGGTCCTGGCGGCGGTAGTGGTTGAACAGCACGCGCTTGGCGATGGTGGTGAGGAAGGCGCGGGGTTCGATCAGCGTCGGGGTTTCGCGGGCGGTCAATACCCGGATAAACGTGTCCTGGGCCAGGTCGGCGGCGCTGTGCGGGCAGCCGAGCTTGCGTCGCAACCAGCCGGTCAGCCAGTGGTGATGGTCGTGATACAGGACTTCGACAGGATTGGACGGCCGCAACGCGAGCACTCCGGCAGCATCTGCATGCGTTAGATAACGAGAATTGTTCGCATTGTAGGGTGGCGGGTGGCATTCGGCAATCTGCATAAGACCGATAGCCGCTTTTATCGTCGCCACAGAACCCTGTGGGCTGGCTTGTGTGGGAGCTGGCCCCACATTTGATTGTGGTGCCCTCTTCATCCGTTCTCTTTTGCTTATAAGAATAATTATCATTAAACTCCAGCCCCTGATAAACCAGGTGCCACTGGCATGAAAAGCAAAGCATCCCTTCCTCTTTCCTATCGGCTCGGTGTGACGTCGCGGCTGCTGGCGGCTGTTGTCGGCGGTTATGGGCTGGCGTCCCTGGCCAGCGTGTGCCTGACCTTGTGGCTGCCCATCGCCCGTGTCGATGCCGTGGTCAGCGGCATGCTCAGTTCCTTTGTGTTCTACCTGCTGGCGGTGATCTGGTGCTTTGCCTGCCGCAGTGCGGCCCGCGCCTGGTTTGGCGTGCTGGTGCCCTGCGCGATACTGGCCACCCTGGCTGGCCTGGCCTACTGGATGGCACAGCCATGAAAGAGGGTTTCCGTCAGGCCATGGCCTGGTTGCACACCTGGACCGGGTTGATCTTCGGCTGGTTGCTGTTCGCGATTTTCCTCACCGGCACCCTGGCTTACTTCAAGGGCGAAATCACCCACTGGATGCAACCGGAAGTGCCAGCGCATACGGTGGACGATGGGCGCAGCGTGGCCGTGGCGCAACGCTACCTGGAACAGCACGCCCCCACGGCGGCGCGGTGGTTTATCGGCCTGCCCAACAGCCGCGACCCCGGTTTGTCGGTGATGTGGCAAGACCAGGTCGACCCCGGCCGGCGCGGCAATTTCATCGAGAAAATGCTCGACCCGATCTCCGGCGAACAGCTCCAGGCCCGGGAAACCATGGGCGGCGAGTTCTTCTACCGGTTCCACTTCCAGTTGCAGATGCCCCACCCCTGGGGCCGCTGGTTGTCGACCATCGCGGCGATGGTGATGTTGGCCGCGCTGATTACCGGGATCATCACCCACAAGAAAATCTTCAAGGATTTTTTCACCTTCCGCCCGCGCAAGGGCCAGCGCTCCTGGCTCGATGGGCACAATGCGGTCGGCGTGCTGGTGTTGCCGTTCCACCTGATGATCACCTACAGCAGCCTGGTGATCTTCATGACCATGGTCATGCCCGCCAGCATCCTTGCGTCCTATGACGGCGGCACCCGCGCCTTCTTCAATGAACTGTTCCCGGCCACCAACAACGCGCCAGCCCTTGGCCAGCCGGGCAAACTGCTGCCCCTGGCGCCGCTGGTGGAACAGGCGCGGGCGCAGTGGGACGGTGGGCATGTGGGGCGGCTGGCGGTGAACAACCCTGGCGATGTGAATGCCTCGGTCAATGTCTCCCGCGCCGGCTCCGACCGGGTGGTGCATGATTTCGGCAGCACCGTGTCCTTTAATGGCACCACCGGCCAATTGCTGCGGGTGAGTGCCGAACAGTCGCTGCCAATGGCGATCAGCGGCAGCTTCTATGGCCTGCACATGGGCCATTTCGCCGGCCCGGTGTTGCGTTGGTTGTACTTTATCTGCGGCCTGACGGGCACGGCGATGATTGGAACTGGCCTGGTGATCTGGCTGGGCAAGCGTCAGCTCAAGCATGTAAAAACGGGTGTGATGCCGTTTGAGTTGCGCCTGGTGGAAGTGCTGAACATTGCCAGCATGTCCGGGCTGGTCATCGCCATCGCCGTGTTTTTCTGGGCCAATCGCCTGCTGCCGGCGACCTTCGCCGAGCGCTCGGACTGGGAAGTGCAGAGCTTCTTTATCGCCTGGGGCCTGACCCTGCTCCACGCCATGCTGCGTCGTGGCCGCCGGGCCTGGGTCGAGCAACTGGGCCTGGGCGCCGTGCTGTTTATCGGCGTGCCGCTGCTCAACGCGTTGACCACGTCCGAGCACCTGGGCGTATCGCTGGCCAAGGGCGACTGGGCCATGGCCGGCTTTGACCTGACCTGCCTGGGCAGCGGTGTGTTCCTGGCCTGGGCCGCGTGGAAGATGCAGCTGCGCAGCGCCCCTCAACCCCGGGCCGAGCGCAGCCGCCCACTGGCCCTTAAAGGCGAGGTGCACTGATGTTGCTGGCCTTGTTGCTGTGCTACGCAGGCTTTGTTGCGCTGTGCCTGTCCCTGGACCGTCACCACGGCGAGTTGCTGCACAGCAAGCCCTCGCCACAGCGGCGCCTGGGGTTGCGCGTGGCTGGGTGGTTGCTGTTGGGGCTGTCGATCTGGCCGGCGGTGCACCTGGCCGGCTGGAGCCGGGGCCTGGTGGACTGGTGCGCGGTATTGATGCTCAGTGGGCTGTTGCTGGTGTTGCTGTTGCCATATCGGCCAAGGCTGGCCTTGATCCTGGCGGGCGTGGGGTTGCTGGCCAGCCCCGTTGCGGCTTTGGCGACCCTCTGAACCCGTTGATGATCACCACGCCGCCCGAGTCCCAGGATCACCCACGCGCAGAATCGTCGGACGGGCTGCCGGGCTATCGCAGGCGATGACGCTGGCGGCCTGAGCTGCTAGCGTTGCGCTCTTTGATGATGGCCGGGACGTGTTGATGCAGTGGGGACGATGGATACATACCAGTGCAATGCTGGTGGGCGTGAGCCTGTTATTGGGTGGCTGTGCCACGCCCTCAAACACCCGCGAGCAGGCGCTGGACCAATTGCTGGCCGACCCGGCCCTGGCCGGTGCCAGCGTTTCATTGATGGTGCGTGATGCCCGCAGTGGCAGCACGCTGTACCAGCATAACCCGCGCACGCGGCTGGTGCCGGCCTCCAGCCTGAAACTGCTGACCACGGCGGCGGCCATGGATGTGCTGGGCCCGCAGTATCGGTTTTCTACGCAATTGTTGAGCAATGGCCGCCAACAGGGCGTGCGCCTGCTGGGCAATCTGTACCTGCGAGGCCTGGGCGACCCGACGATCCAGTGGGCGGACTACCAGGCCCTGGCGGCGAACCTGGCCGCGCAGGGGATCCGGCAGATCCAGGGCGACCTGGTGTTCGATGACAGTTGGTTCGACGCCGAGCGCCTGGGGGTGGATTGGGCCCACGATGACGAAGACAAGTATTACGGCGCACAGATTTCCGCGCTGACCGTGTCGCCCAATGCCGATTTTGATGCGGGCACCTTGATCGTCACGGCCAGGGCACCCGCGACGGTCGGCCAGCCGCTGGGCGTCACCCTCAGCCCACCTACCGATTATGTGCAGCTGAGTAACCTGGCGGTCAGCGGCCCGGGCAACAGCTATGGGCTCAATCGCCAGCATGGCAGCAACTTGCTGCGCCTCAGTGGCGCCTTGAAACCGGGGACGCAAAGTCGTCAGTGGGTCAGCGTGTGGGAGCCGACGCAACTGGTGGCCAATCTGTTTGAGCGGGCCTTGGCAGAGCAGGGCATCACGGTGCAGGGGCGGCGGGTGATCGGCGGCGTGAGTCCGGCGACGGCAACCGTGCTGGCCGTGCACGAATCGGCACCCTTGCAGGCATTGATCAGGCCCTTGCTCAAACTGTCCAACAACAGCATGGCCGAAGCATTGCTCAAGGCCATGGGGCGCCAGCAGGCGAATGCCGGTACGGCGGCAGCCGGGGTTGCGGCGGTGGCCGGCTTTCTCAAGCGCCAGGGCCTGGACCCGGCAACGTTGAACCAGGTGGATGGCTCGGGGTTGTCGCGACGTAACCTGATGTCGGCGCAGCACTTCACCGATCTGTTGCTGGCCATGGGCAAACAGCCGTGGTTCAACGCCTGGTACGCCGCGCTACCCATCGCCGGCAACCCGGATCGCCTGGACGGCGGCAGCCTGCGTTACCGCCTGCGTGGGACAACGGCGCAAAACAACCTGCGGGCCAAGACGGGGTCGATGGGTGGGGTGTCTTCGTTGACGGGCTACATCACCGATGCCCAGGGGCGGCGGTTGGTGTTTTCGATGTTGACCAACAACTATGTGGTGGAGGGTAGTCGGATCAAGGCGTTGGAAGATCGACTGGCCGTGGTCCTGGCGCAACGCCTGGATTGAAACCCGATCAAAAAATGTGGGAGCGGGCTTGCTCGCGATGGCGGTAGGTCTGCCAATGCATCGGGTGACTGGCACACCGCTATCGCGAGCAAGCCCGCTCCCACACAAGTATCTCCCACATTGGTTTTGTGTCGGGCCTCTAGGGTTGGAACGCCTGCCGATACTCCCCCGGTGTCGCCCCCATCGTCTGGCGAAACCGGTTGGTAAAGTGGCTGGCGCTGGAGAACCCGCACGCCAGGGCAATCTCCCCCAGGGCCAATGAGCCGCTGCGCAACAGGGCCTGGGCCCGCGCCAGGCGGCGGGCCAGGACATATTGATGGGGCGGCAGGCCGAAGCTTTCGCGAAACATCCGCGCAAAGTGGTATTGCGACAAGGCGCACAGCCCTGCCAACTGCCCCAGGCTGATCGGCTCGGCCAGTTGCTGCTCGATATAGTCCACCAACTGCCGGCGCTGGTGCGCTGCCAGCCCGCCCTTGACCCGCAACCCTTCACGCAGGCCAACCTGGCTGAGCAAGGCGTGGTTGAGCATTTCAAAGGCCAGGCTACTGGTCAGCAGGCGTTCGGCCGGCTCCTGCCAATTGAGGCGGATCAACTGGTGAAAACGCCGCGCTTGCTGTGGGTCTTCGAGGAAGGTGCTTTCACGCAGTTGCAGGGCACGGGGTTCGCGGTCCAGCAGGGTGATGCAACCGAGGGCGAATTGCTCCGGGCTGAAATACACATGGGCCAGGCGGATTTCGCCATTGATCACCCACGCCGACTGATGTTCGGCGGGCAGGATGCACAATTTGTCGGGGCCACCCTTGGTGCCGGGTTGGCCACGGCGGAACGTCCCGGTGCCACCGCCCACATAGCAGGACAACGTGTGATGGCTGGGGGCCTGGTAATCCTGGGCGTCGTGGTGGTTGCTCCATAAAGCGGCGGACAAGCCATCGCCGAGCTCGGCGCACAGCTCCAGGCGAGCGTTGGGCGAGCTGTTCAGGGCTTTGAAGACTTGCAGGTTTTCCAGTGCAGACATGGGGGCTCTCTCCGACGCCTTGCATCCTACTCCCGGCGGCCGGCGCTGTGAGCCCCCGGCCCGACAAAAGCGCAAGAATCTGCAAGTGCCCGGCAGCAAGGCGGGGCGACACTGTGGCTCAACCACCGGAGTGCGCCATGAACCTATCCTTGTACTTACTGACCGTGCTGATCTGGGGCACTACCTGGATTGCCCTCAAGTGGCAATTGGGCGTGGTGGAAATTCCAGTCTCGATCGTCTATCGCTTCGGCCTGGCGGCGCTGGTGCTGTTTGGGTTGCTGCTGCTCAGTCGCAAACTGCAGGTGATGAACCGCCGTGGGCACCTGATCTGCCTGGCCCAGGGCCTGTGCCTGTTTTGTGTGAATTTCATGTGCTTTCTCACGGCCAGCCAGTGGATCCCCAGTGGCCTGGTGGCCGTGGTGTTTTCCACGGCGACGCTGTGGAATGCACTGAATGCCCGGGTGTTCTTCGGCCAGAAAGTTGCGCGCAATGTCTTGCTGGGCGGTGGCCTCGGGCTGTTGGGCCTGGGCTTGCTGTTCTGGCCGGAACTGGCCGGGCATACCGCCAGCCCCGAGACACTGCTGGGCCTGGGCCTGGCCCTGTTGGGCACCCTGTGCTTCTCGGCGGGCAATATGCTGTCGAGCCTGCAACAGAAAGCCGGGCTCAGGCCGTTGACCACCAACGCCTGGGGTATGGCCTATGGCGCGACGATGCTGGCGCTGTACTGCGTAGTGCAGGGCATTCCATTTGAGATGGAATGGAACACCCGCTATATCGGCTCGTTGCTGTACCTGGTGATCCCCGGTTCGGTGATCGGCTTTACCGCCTACCTGACCCTGGTCGGCCGCATGGGCCCGGAGCGGGCGGCGTATTGCACGGTGCTGTTCCCGGTGGTGGCACTGAACGTCTCGGCGCTGTTCGAGGGCTACCAATGGACCGCCCCGGCGCTGGCCGGGTTGGTGTTGGTGATGCTGGGGAATGTGTTGGTGTTTCGTAAGCCGCGGGTAGCGGCGCCTGTGAATACGTGTTTGGAAGCGAAACAGATCTAATGTGGGAGCAAGCCCGCTCCCACATAAGTCCGCGTTTACAGGGTGATCCGCGTTACTTCAGGCCCAGGCGCTTGGCCATGCGCCCCAGGTTGGCACGGTCCAGGCCCAGTTCGCGGGCGGCGCTGGCCCAGTTGTGCTGGTGGCGTTCCAGGCAGGCGCCGATGACTTGCCGTTGGTAGTGCTCGGTCGCCTGGCGCAGATCGCCGGTCACCACCGCGATCTCGGCGGGCTCTTCTATCAAGGGCGCAGACTCATTGGGCAAGTCCAGGTCCTTGGCAGTGAGGCTGAGGATCTTCGGCCGCTCCCGACAATTGCCCAGGGCCTTCAATGCGCTGCGGCCAATCAAGTGTTCCAGCTCCCGCACATTCCCGGGCCAGCCATAAGCCAGCAACGCCGCCTGGGCATCGCTGGTCAGGCGCAGGCTGCCCAGGCCCATGCGTGAGCGGTTCTGCTCGAGGAAAAACCCCGCCAGCAGCAGCACATCGCGCCCGCGTTCACGCAAGGCCGGGACTTGCAGGGGGTATACGCTCAAACGGTGATAGAAGTCGGCGCGGTAGCGGCCGTTGCGCACCTCTTCGGCCAGGTCGCGGTTGGTGGCGGCGATCAGGCGCACGTCCACTTGATGCTCCTTGTCCGAACCCAACCGCTGCAACTGCCCGCTTTGCAAGACCCGCAACAGCTTGGCCTGGACCGTCAGCGACAGCTCACCCACTTCATCGAGGAACAAGGTGCCGCCGTTGGCCAGCTCGAACTTGCCCCGGCGTTCGTTCAGCGCGCCGGTAAAGGCGCCGCGCACATGGCCGAACAGCTCGCTTTCCACCAGGGTTTCCGGGAGGGCGGCGCAGTTGAGGCTGATCAGCGGTTTTTCAGAACGGGGCGAGGCCGCATGAATGGCCTGGGCCACCAGTTCCTTGCCCACCCCGGTCTCGCCGGTGATCAACACGGTCAGGTCGCTGCCGCCCACCAGCTTGATTTCGTCCACCAGGCGCTTGTGGGTCTTGCTCTGGCCGATCATTTCCTTGTGCTGCTGGCCGCTGGCCTGGCGATAGATTTCGGCGCGCTGGTGTTCGTCCTCGGCGCGCAGGGCCAGGTGTTCCATGCGTTCGGCCACATTGACCGTGGCGGCGGCGAGGCTGGCAAAGGCCTGCAAGGCGTCCAGCTCCACGCGCTCGAAACGTTCGATGTCCAGGGCATCCAGGGTCAGCAGGCCCCAGGGGCGGTCGTCGACAAACAGCGGGCAGCCCATGCAGTCGTGGACTTCCAGGTGCCCGTGCAGGCCATCGACCAGGCCGTCGTAGGGGTCGGGCAGTTCGCTGTCGCTGTCGAAACGGGTCGGGCCGGGGCTGCTCAACAGCACCTCAAAGCGCGGATGTTCGCTGATCTTGAAGCGTCGGCCCAGGGTGTCCGGGCTCAGGCCGTCCACGGCCAGCGGCACCAGCCATTCGCCGTCCAGGCGCAACAGCGCGGCGGCATCGCACGGCAGCAGGGTGCGCATGGCTTGCAGCAGGCGTCGGTAGCGCTCGCCTTCCGGCAGTTCGCGGGACAGGTCGGCCACCAGTGGCAGTAGGGTCGTGAGCAGGGAGTGTGCAGTCATAATGACTCCTTGTAGTCCTAATGACTATAAGGTGTAGGAAGTCATATTGACTACTTTTAAATTAACCTATTGATAAATAACGAATTATTAGTTGGCATGAATACTGAGTATCACAAGGCAGTCAGTCAGAAGCCTCAACGGCTCAGGAGTCTCCCATGCTTAGCGTTCAAGACCGTGCCATCGTCAAGTCCACTGTGCCACTGCTCGAAAGCGGTGGCGAAGCCCTGATCACCCACTTCTACCGCATGATGCTGTCCGAGTACCCCGAAGTGCGCCCGCTGTTCAACCAGGCCCACCAGGCCAGCGGCGACCAGCCCCGGGCCCTGGCCAATGGCGTGCTGATGTACGCCCGGCATATCGACCAACTGGATCAGTTGGGCGACCTGGTGGCCAAGATCATCAACAAGCACGTGGCCCTGCAAATCCTCCCGGAGCATTACCCGATTGTCGGCAGCTGCCTGCTGCGGGCGATTTCCGAGGTGCTGGGCGACGAAATCGCCACCCCTGAAGTGATGAGCGCGTGGGGCGCGGCCTATGGTCAGTTGGCCGATATCCTGATCGGTGCAGAAAGCGCCATCTACGACGAAAAAGCCCAGGCCGTTGGCGGCTGGCGCGGGGCGCGCCCGTTTTTGCTGGTCAAACGCGTGGAGGAGAGCAGTGAAATCATCTCCCTGTACTTTGCCCCGGTGGACAACGGCCCGATCCTCGCCGCCGAGCCCGGCCAGTACATTGGCTTGAAGCTGCTGATCGATGGCGAAGAAGTGCGCCGCAACTATTCATTGTCGGCGCGCACCGATGCCGGCCTGTACCGCATCAGCATCAAGCGCGAAGCGGGCGGGCGTGTGTCCAATTACCTGCATGACCAGATGCATGTGGGCGCGACTATCGACCTGTTCCCGCCGTCGGGGGAGTTCACCCTGGTGCCCAGCGACAAACCCCTGGTGCTGATCAGCGGCGGCGTGGGCATCACCCCCACCTTGCCGATGCTGGAAGCGGCTTTGGCCACCGAGCGCCCGGTGCATTTTATCCACTGCGCGCGTAATGGCAGTGTGCATGCGTTCCGTGACTGGGTTGATGCCCTGGCTGCACGTCATCCGCAATTGCAGCGCTTCTACTGCTATGCCGAAGACGACGGCGTCAGCCCGGCGGCGGACAAAATCGGCATGCTGACCCAGGAACAACTGGCGGCCTGGCTACCCGAGGAGCGTGATGTGGATGCCTACTTCCTGGGGCCCAAGGGCTTTATGAGTGCGGTCAAGCGTCACCTCAAGGCCCTGGGCGTGCCGGAGAAGCAGAGCCGGTATGAGTTCTTCGGGCCGGCGGCGGCGCTGGAATGACGGCTGATCTCTAAACTGCACTGGCATCATCGCGGGCAAGCCCTAATGCCAGTCAGTTAAGCCTTTTTGTAGGAGCGAGCTTGCTCGCGAAGAACTTGAGAGCGCCGCGTTTACCTAGCAAACACGCGTTATCGTTGACGTCCTTCGCGAGCAAGCTCGCTCCTACAGAAAGCAGAATCCGCTTAACTGACTGGCATTAGGGCAATCCCGCTCCCACAATTTGACTTGTGAATACATTCAAATGTGGGAGCGGGCTTGCCCGCGATGGCGTCCGAAAGACCATCCCATTAATGTGTCGTTAACCCGCCCCTGTCTAAGATCCCGCTGCCTACTGCTAAATTTTCACCTCCTGCGTGTAAACTTGCGGCCATTGGCACAACCATCATTAGGCAAAGGGAAACGGGGATGATTGACGAAATGCGGTTGGGGCGCGAGCGGCGCTTCCTGGTGTTGCTGGGGATCATCTGCCTGGCGCTGATCGGTGGCGCGCTCTATATGCAGATAGTGTTGGGCGAAGCGCCATGCCCACTGTGCATCCTGCAGCGCTATGCCTTGTTGCTGATTGCGCTCTTTGCCTTTATCGGCGCGGCCATGCGCACCCAGCGCAGTGTCACGGTCTTTGAAGTGCTGGTGGTGCTCAGCGCCCTCGGGGGCGTCGCGGCCGCCGGGCATCATGTGTATACCCAGTTCTATCCGGCCATCAGCTGTGGCATCGACGTGCTGCAGCCGATTGTCGATGACCTGCCCCTGGCCAAGATCTTCCCCCTGGGCTTTCAGGTCGATGGTTTCTGCAGCACGCCCTACCCGCCGGTGCTGGGCTTGTCCCTGGCCCAGTGGGCGCTGGTGGCGTTCGTCTTGACGGTGATCCTGGTGCCGCTGGGCATTTACCGCAATCGCAAGCACAACGCTTAAATCGTTCGACAAGACGCCCCGGCCCTGCGGATGCAGGCCGGGGCGTTTTTGTGTGTGGGCATTTTATAAAGCGGCCGTGACGCTGGACAAGAATGGTTGCGCGCAACGTGCGACACGTTGTCACACTGAAGGTGCCGCAGGACATTTCCCACCTCGCGCCACGACGCTTAATCGACCAGTGGCCAGGCACTTTTAGCTGTCACTTTCCACCCTGGCCGACCCCGCAGACGGCGTGCCCTACAGAACATCCAGTGATCTGTGAATGCCTTGTTTTCAGTGGGCTTGCCTGGGGTTTGGCGACCCTGGCGAGGGCCCCCGGGTGCGACATAATGGGCAATAACACGGCATTTTTTGTGGTTTTTGTTGAGAATCAAACGCGATACGATCCCGAACCTTTGCAACAATGGCGCAGGATTATTGCTGGAATCGATAAAAATTATTTCTTTATAAGTCATGGTTTATACATCGCTAGCTAACTACAATCGCCCGCACTGAGTGTCCGGTGCTGCTCAACCCTGAGCAAATAGGGCGGTCGAGAGGCGGAAACATTGCTTCATGCGACCCCAGGTGCCGGCAGCCTTTCAACTATCCGCACCAAATGGAATTGGTCTGTAACAAGGCCTTTGACCAACGAAATCGAATAAGAATTCACCGCCAGACCTGGACGTGTCGATCAGCGCATGAAGCGCCGGGCAGGCCCTTATTCAATCGAAGAGAAATGCCAACCCTTGGCAGGGTGAAGTGTTGGCGATCAAAACCCAACTGCATTGCGCAAGCTGCTTTAGAGGTCGTGAGATGAGTAAAAACAGGTACACCCGATTACTAGGCATAGTGCCGCTTTTCGGCATGTTATTGCTGGGAGGCTGCAACTGGACGCTGCTCGACCCTGTGGGTCAGGTCGGCGTGGAGCAACGTAACCTGATCATCACCGCCACCTTGCTGATGCTGTTGGTCGTGGTGCCGGTGATCGTGATGACCTTCGCGTTCGCCTGGAAATACCGCGCGTCCAACACCAAGGCGACCTACGCGCCGAAGTGGTCGCACTCCACCAAGATCGAGATCGCGGTGTGGCTGGTCCCTGTACTCATCATCATCGCCCTGGGTTACATCACCTATAAGTCGACCCACGAGCTGGACCCTTACCGTCCGCTGGAATCCGACGTGGCGCCTATCACTATCGAAGTGGTCGCGCTGGACTGGAAGTGGCTGTTCATCTATCCCGAGCAAGGGATCGCCACCGTCAACAAGATCGTGTTCCCGGCCAACACCCCGATCAACTTCAAAGTGACCTCGGACGCGGTGATGAACTCGTTCTTCATCCCGGGCCTGGGTGGCCAGATCTACGCGATGGCGGGCATGCAGACCAAGCTGCACCTGATTGCCAACCAGAACGCCGAGCTCGACGGTATCTCCGCCAACTACAGTGGCGCGGGCTTTACCGGCATGAAATTCAAAGCAATCGCCACCACCCAGGAAGACTTCAACGCCTGGGTACAAGAAGCCAAGAGCTCACCAAAACAGCTTGAAAAAGCTGAATACGAAGCCCTTGCCAAGCCAAGCCAGAACAACCCTGTAGAGCTGTACTCCTCGTACACGCCGGACCTGTTTCAGAAAATCATCGATAAGTATGAAGGGATGAAGCCAGGCAAGCCGGTCAAGCACGAGAAGAAAGAAGTGGCTGCTGTGGAAGGGACGGACGCAAATTCGCATTCAGCTGCCGGGGCAGAGGAGTAAACGATGTTTGGTAAATTAAGTTGGGACGCGGTCCCATTCCACGAGCCGATCGTGATGGTGACCATCGCCATGATCGCGCTGGGTGGTCTGGCACTGTTTGCGGCAATCACCTACTTCAAGAAGTGGACCTACTTGTGGACCGAGTGGCTGACGTCGGTCGACCACAAGAAAATCGGCGTGATGTACATCATCGTCGCCATGGTCATGCTGCTGCGTGGTTTTGCCGACGCCATCATGATGCGGACCCAGTTGGCCATGGCCACCGAGGGCTCGCCTGGCTACCTGCCGCCTGAACACTATGACCAGATCTTCACCGCCCACGGTGTGATCATGATCATCTTCATGGCGATGCCTTTCTTCACCGGCCTGATGAACCTGGCAGTGCCGCTGCAGATCGGTGCGCGTGACGTTGCGTTCCCGTTCCTCAACTCCCTGAGCTTCTGGCTGCTGGTTTCCGGCGTGGTGCTGATCAACCTGTCCCTGGGCGTCGGCGAATTCGCCAAGACCGGTTGGGTGGCCTATCCGCCGTTGTCGGGGCTGCAATACAGTCCGGGCGTGGGGATGGATTACTACATCTGGGCGCTACAGCTATCCGGGCTAGGTACGACGCTGACGGGGGTCAACTTCCTGGCCACCGTGCTGAAAATGCGTACCCCAGGCATGAAACTGATGGACATGCCGATCTTCACCTGGACCTGCACCTGGGCCAACGTCCTGATCGTGGCTTCGTTCCCGATCCTGACCGCGACCCTGGCCCTGCTGACGCTTGACCGCTACATGGATTTCCACATTTTCACCAATGAACTTGGTGGCAATCCAATGATGTACGTGAACCTGTTCTGGGCATGGGGTCACCCTGAGGTGTACATCCTGATCCTGCCAGCGTTCGGTATCTTCTCCGAAGTGATCTCGACCTTTACCGGCAAGCGCCTGTTCGGTCACCACTCGATGGTCTACGCCTCGGGCGCGATCTCCGTACTGGGCTTCATGGTCTGGCTGCACCACTTCTTCACCATGGGGTCGGGGGCCAGCGTCAACGCCTTCTTCGGCCTGGCGACGATGCTGATTTCGATCCCGACGGGGGTGAAGCTATTCAACTGGCTGTTCACCATCTACCACGGCCGCCTGCGCTTCACCAGCCAGGTCCTGTGGACCCTGGGCTTTATGGTGACCTTCGCCATCGGCGGCATGACCGGCGTACTGCTGGCCATCCCGGGTGCTGACTTCGTGCTGCACAACAGCCTGTTCGTGATCGCGCACTTCCATAACGTGATCATCGGTGGTGCGGTATTCGGCTACATCGCCGGCTTCAGCTTCTACTTCCCGAAAGCGTTCGGCTTCAAGCTGCACGAAGGCTGGGGCAAGGCGGCATTCTGGTTCTGGATCACCGGCTTCTTCGTCGCGTTCATGCCGCTCTATGCACTGGGCTTCATGGGCATGACCCGTCGTCTGAACGCCACCACCAACCCTGAGTGGGTGCCGTACCTGTACGTCGCCATGTTCGGTGCGGTGATGATCGCGTTCGGTATCGCCTGCCAGTTGATCCAGCTGTACGTGAGTATCCGTGACCGCAAGCAAAACGCCTGCGACTCCGGCGACCCATGGAATGCGCACACCCTGGAATGGTCGACCTCGTCGCCACCACCGTTCTACAACTTCGCCGTGCTGCCGAAGGCCGAGACCATCGACCCGTTCACCGAAGCCAAGGAAAACGGTACGGCGTACCAGCGTCCTGTGCGCTACTCGCCGATCCACATGCCGAACAACACCGCCACTGGCGTGGTGATGGGCGCGCTGTTGACGGTCTTCGGTTTCGCGATGATCTGGCACATCTGGTGGCTGGCCATCGCTAGCCTGGCGGGCACCGTGATCTATTTCGTGATCCACGCGGCGCGGGATGATCAGGGCTACATGGTGCCGGTCGATGTGATCGAGCGCATCGAAGCCGAGCAGCACGCTCGCCTGGTAGCCGAGAAGAAGATTCCGGCCAACCGTGTTGAAACCTCGTTGGAACAGGCTTAAACCATGTCGAACTTAGTGACCAATGCTGGACACGCCCATGTCGATGACCATGGGCACGATGACCACCACGACGCGGGCGAGATGACCGTATACGGTTTCTGGCTCTACCTGATGACCGACTGCATCCTGTTTGCGTCGATCTTCGCGGTGTACGCGGTACTGGTAAACAACGTAGCGGGTGGCCCGTCGGGCCACGACATCTTCGAGCTGAATTATGTGCTGGGCGAAACCGCCTTGCTGCTGTTCAGTTCGATCACCTACGGCTTCGCCATGCTGGCGTTCTTCCGTGGCAACAAGGCGGGCGTGCTCAAGTGGCTGGGCCTGACCTTCCTGCTCGGCCTTGGCTTTATCGCCATGGAGATCAACGAGTTCCACGTGCTGATCTCCGAAGGCTACGGGCCTAGCCGCAGCGGCTTCCTGTCGGCGTTCTTCACCCTGGTCGGCACCCACGGCCTGCACGTTACCGCCGGTCTGATCTGGATGGCGATCATGATGTACCAGGTCAACAAGCATGGCCTGACGTCGACCAACAAGACCCGCCTGAGCTGCCTGAGCCTGTTCTGGCACTTCCTGGACGTGGTCTGGATCTGCGTCTTCACCGTTGTCTACTTGATGGGGACTCTGTAATGGCTAATGCACACTCCCATGACAGCCATGATGCAAGCCATGGCAGCGTAAAGTCTTACGCGATCGGCTTCATCCTGTCGGTGATCCTGACGGTCATCCCGTTCGGCCTGGTGATGTACCCCACCCTGCCGAAGGCCACCACATTGGCCATCGTGCTGTTGTTCGCGGTGATCCAGGTGGTTGTCCACCTGTATTACTTCCTGCACCTGGACCGCTCCCAGGCCCAGCGTAACAACGTGGTGGCGTTTGTGTTCACGGCCATTGTGATCCTGCTGCTGGTCGGCCTGTCGTTGTGGATCATGTTCAGCATCCACACCTACATGATGGCGAAGTGAGGTAAGACCCGATGTCGCTTAAGCACTTTATCCAAATCACCAAACCGGGGATCATTTTCGGTAACGTGCTTTCTGTGGCAGGCGGTTTCTTCCTGGCCTCCAAGGGGCATGTCGATCTGGCCATCTTCCTGGCGGCAATGATCGGCACTTCCCTGGTGGTGGCATCCGGTTGCGTGTTCAACAACTGCATTGACCGTGACATCGATATCAAGATGGAGCGCACCAAGAACCGCGTGCTGGTCCAGGGCCTTATCTCCCTGAAACTGGCGCTGATCTTTGCGACCGTCCTCGGTGTTGCCGGCGTGGCGTTGCTGTACACGGTGGCCAATCCGCTGGCGGCGTTGTTTGCCGTGATCGGCTTTGTCATCTACGTCGGCCTCTACAGCCTGTACCTCAAGCGCAAGTCGGTGCACGGCACGCTGGTGGGCAGCCTGTCGGGGGCGATGCCGCCGGTGATTGGTTATGTGGCGGTGACCAATAGCTTCGACATGGCGGCGCTGGTGCTGCTGGTGATGTTCAGCCTGTGGCAGATGCCGCACTCCTATGCCATCGCGATCTTCCGTTTCAACGACTACCTGGCGGCTTCGATTCCGGTATTGCCGGTCAAGCGCGGCATCCAGGTGGCGAAGAAACACATCCTGCTCTACATCCTGGCCTTCCTCGTGGCGACCTTGATGTTGACCTTCAGTGGCTATGCCGGCATGAGCTACCTTGCCGTCGCCGCCGCCATGGGCATGTACTGGTTGTACATGGCCTGGACCGGCTACAAGGCGGTGGATGACACCGTCTGGGCGCGCAAGTTGTTCGTCTTCTCGATCTTCACCATCACCGCCTTGAGCGTGATGATGTCCCTGGATTTCCAGGTGCCGAAAGAGTTGTTGCTGACTTACGCCCACTGAGTTGGGATGCAATAAAAAGCCCCGCCTTCGAGAGAAGAGCGGGGCTTTTTTGTGCGGCCTCAAAACACCACAGCCCCCCATGTGGGAGCGGGCTTGCCCGCGATAGCAATGAATCAGTCGATACATGTGTTGGCTGACCCACCGCTATCGCGAGCAAGCCCGCTCCCACATTTAGAGTGGGGGTAGGGCTTATTGCTGGGCGATGCTGTAACCGTCAAACGCAGTCTGCTGTTGCAGTGCGGTGACGATGCTCTTACGTGTCAAAGGCTGCTCGGCACCGGAGTTATCCACAAAGCTCTCGCTCTCAAGCTCTGCCTCATCTCCTTCACCTACAAAGTTGAAACCGAGGAACTCCAGCGCCTCGCGGTCAACATTGAGTTTGGAGCGCGGTGTGCGCAATGGCAGGGTGACGCTGATGCCATCCTTGCTGATCACAAACACTTCCGCTTCCTTCTTCGCCCGCGCAGCCTTGCCCTTGCCGGCACTTGGGTTGCTGATGGCCTGGTGGGTCTGGTTCAGCACCTTGAGCGCCAGGCCGTAGACCAGCTCCTGGAACTCTGGGTCGTCCTTGAAGCTGGAAAGGATACGGTTGATCGAGAACTTGCTGCTCAGGTCTTCGAGGGCGGCGTTGTCGGCGGCTTCGGCGTCCTTGAGCTGCTTGAGCTGGCCCATCAGTTCATAGGCCTGGTCATCGTCGAAGGCGTCGTGGGCCTGGCGGATGGCCACGCGCAATTGGCGGATCTGCTCGCTTTCCTTGGAGGTATGGAATGCGTCCAGCACCATTTCACTGATGTTCTTGGCCGCTGGCACATGCTGTGAAAGATTGATGGCGTTTTCGTATTCAGCTTTGGCTTGCAAGGTGACTACGGATTCTTCGGTACGGGAATCGGACATTGAAATTTCACTACTTCTGTAAGCGGGGAGACGGGAAAAGCGTCGGGCATTTTCAAGGGCCAGGGTAGCAAGGTCAAGGCGGCACTCTGCCTTCATCGTCATCCGCGGCTACAGGCCCTGCATCTCCTGCAATTGCGTCTCCAGCCGTTCCCGCAGGCCACTGCCACGTCGGGCGATAAACACCAGTTGCGCGCAATCTTGCGCATGCTCGCCGCCGGCCAAGGTGAACTGGCTGCGGTTGCCCACATGTTGCAGCCAGAAAGGCTGGTCGTTGCCCTGCAAATGCACCAGGCCTTTAAGGCGGAACAAATCCTTGGGCAGTTGCCCCAGCCAGTCGCGCAGGGCCTTGGCCGGCAGGGCCTGGGTGCCTTGCCAGGTCCAGCTTTCAAACAGCTCGTGGTGCGGCGCCGGCACTGGCGTCAGGCCGTTGCGCGCACTGCGTTCGCCCAGCAGCAGGGCGTCGGGAATCTGCGCCTGGACGGTGCTGATCACCCGCGTACGCGCCCCGATCTCGGCGCGCAGGCTGTGCAGTTCGGCGGCGCTGACCAGATCGGCCTTGTTCAGCAGCACCAGGTCGGCACAGGCCACCTGGGCGCGGGACAGGCGTGCGAATTCACCCTCCAGCCCCCGGTAACCGCTGGCGTCCACCAGGGTGATCACCGTATCCAGGTGCAGGTGCGCCTTGAGCTGTGGATAACCCAGGGTCTGCACAATGCGCTGCGGGTCCGACACGCCGCTGCACTCGATGACGATGCGGTCCAGGCGTGGGCGCATCTGGCTCAGGCTCACCAGTTGCGCCAGCAGGTCCTCTTGCACCGTGCAGCAGATGCAGCCGTTCTGCAGGCTGAACACCGCGTCGGTGACTTCGGCGATGATCGCCGCATCGATATTCAGCTCGCCAAAGTCATTGACGATCACCGCCATACGCCCATGTTGCGGCTGCTGGGCGATGCGGTTGAGCAGGGTGGTCTTGCCGGCGCCGAGAAAGCCCGAGACCACCGTGACGGCAATGCTATCGTTATTCATTCGATCACCGGCGGCAGGCCTTGCCACACGGCTTGCAGTGCCGTGCCTTCAAAGGCATTGAGGCGGTCGTACACTGGCCGCCCATCGACCAGGGTCAGCAACACCTGGGTCTGGTGGATGTAGTTGCGCGCCGGCTGGGCGAACAGGTCGCGGTCGATCACGATCAGGTCGGCGCACTTGCCCACTTCCAGGCTGCCGGTGGAATGCTCCAGGCCCATGGCGTGGGCACCGTTGAGGGTGGCCACTTGCAGCGCCTGCTCCAGGGTGATCGGTTCGCCGAAGCAGTCCGGTTCCTGGTTCCATGGGTTTTGCCGGGTGACCATGGTTTCCAGGGCCAACCACGGGTCAATCGAGGCCACCGGCCAGTCGGTGCCCATCACCGCCAGGCCGCCCTCGGCCAGCACGCCTTTGAAGTCGTAGATACGCTTGAGGCGTTCGGCGCCATAACCTGCGCGGGCGCCACTGGCAAACGGCGTCGGGTACCAGGCCGCCGGGGAGAACTCGGCGATCACGTTCAGGGCCTTGAAGCGCTTGAGGTTGCCCGGGTGCAGCAGGGTGCTGTGGGCGCATTGATGACGAATGCCGCTGTCGCCATTGACCCGCCGCGCCTCGGCCACGGCATCGAGGAACACATCGGACGCGCCGTCGCCGGTGCAATGGGCGATCACCCGCAGGCCGCGCCGGTCCATGTCCACCACCATGTCGGTGATATGTTCCGGGGTCAGGTTGAGCTTGCCGCGCCAGGTGGAGTCGGCCGCCCAGGGCGTCATCAGGTACGAAGACTTGGGTTCCACAGTGCCGTCGAAGTGGAACTTCACCGCATTGGCATTGAGCCGCGCACTGCGATAGTAGTGACGCTCGCCGCCGAGCAATTCCCAGCGCCGGCGCACCGGGAAGATATCGTCCTGCCAACTGATCGCCGCTTCCACACGCACGCTCAGCTCGCCCGCGTCGTCCAGCTCCTTGAGGGCGTCCAGGCGCCGCTCGCAGACATGCACGTACTTGGTCGCGGTAACGCCACGCGAGCTCTGGAAATGCACGCCGTCGCGATAGGCCCGGCGCAGCACCGCCACCGGGGGCGGCGGCATGGCCGCGTGGATCAGTGCGTAGGCGCCGTCGATCATCAGGCCGTTGGGCTCGCCGCTGAGTTCGTCGCGCTCCATATAGCCGTTGCGCGGGTCGGCGGTGTGGCGGTCGATGCCGGCCAGTTTCAACGCGCAGGAGTTGACCATCATGGTCCCCCACATGCGGTCCAGCAGCGCCACCGGGCGGTCCGGCATGATGCTGTCGAGCCATTCGCGCCCCGGGGTCAGCCCGGCTTCGCGGAAGGTGTAGCGCACCCAGTACTGGCCGTAGATCCAGCCATCGCCTGGGTGGGCATCGGCGTAGGCGTGGATCGCCGCCGCCAGTTGTTCGGGGGTGGGGTCTTCGATGCCCACGTCCAGGTTATCGCTGTAGCGTGGCGCCAGGGCGAGGTCGGGGTGGGTGTGCATATCGTGCAGGCCGGGCATGCAGAAGGCGCCCAGCAGGTCATGTTGGCGGGTTTGCGGGCCGATCAGGTGCTGCAGGTCGGCGAATGTACCGACTGCGATAAAACGTCCCCCGCGAATCGCCACCGCATCGGCCCACGGCTGGGCCGGGTCGAGGGTGTAGAAACGGCCGTGGTGCAGCACCAGGTCAGCGTGCTCGCCGACAACGGAGTGGGTGGAAGTGAATTGGTCGGAAGCGGTCACGGGGGAAACCTCAATATTCAAGACGAGCAAAGATCAAATGTGGGAGCTGGCTTGCCTGCTCCCACATCAATCCCAGTGTTCACATAATCAGCGGTTGGCGCGCAGGCCCTCGACAAACCCGGCAATCCGCTGGCAGGCGTCTTTGAGGGTGTCGTCGGCGACAGTAAAGGAGATGCGCACAAAGCCTTCGGCACTGGCGCCAAACGCCTGGGCATCGAGCACCGACACGCCGGTGGCGCGGAACAGCTGCCAGGCAAAGTCCATGCTCGACAGCCCGGTGCGGCGCACGTCCACCAGCATAAACATGCCGGCCTGGGGCACGCGGCAATCGAGGTCGGCGATGCCACCCAGGCCGGCCACCACCAGGTCGCGCCGGCGGCGATACACCGTGCGTGCATCGCTGACCACCTCGTCATCCAGTGCCAGGGCCTTGATCGCCGCTTCCTGGATAAACCCCGGCAAGCCATAGAGCATGCACAGCAGCAGGTTATCCAGGTGGCCCACCAATGCGGTCGGCGCCACCACCCAGCCCACGCGCCAGCCGGTCATGGCGTGGGTTTTCGACAGGCTGTTGAGCACCACGGTGCGCTCGGCCATGCCCGGCAGCGAGGCGATGCTCAAGTGTGGCTGGTCATACGTGATTTGCCCGTAGACCTCATCGGAAATTACCCACAGGTCGTGCTCACGGGCGACTTCGGCCACCAGCTCCAGCTCTTCCCGGCTGTAGACATTGCCGGTGGGGTTGCACGGCGTGGCCAGGGCAATGCCCCGGGTCTTGGCGCTAATGGCTTTTTCCAGGGCTGCGCGGGTCAGGCGAAAGCCGTTGGCCGCCGGTTGCTCGATGGTCGCGATGCGCGCACCGGAGGCGTGGATGCAGGCCTCGTAGGTCAGGTACATCGGCTCCGGCACCAGCACTTCGTCGCCCTGGCTGAACAGGCACAGTGAGGTGGCGAACAGGCCGTTTTGCGCACCGGCCACCAGGGCCACGTTATCAGCGTGTACAGCAATGCCTTGCAGGCGGCTTTGCTTGGCGGCAATCGCCTCGCGCAGGGCCGGCCGGCCGAGAACGTGGGTGTAGTGAGTGTCGCCGGCGCGCAGTGCATCGACGGCGGTTTCGCAGATGGCACTGGCGGTGGCGAAGTCGGGGTCGCCCACGCTCAACACAATCACATCTTCGCCACGGCCACGGGCTTCGACGGCGGCGTAGTGAATATCCCAGGCGCTGACGGACTCGCCACTAATGCGCTCGACAAACGGTGAATAACGCATCCTTGTTCTCCTAAAATTGATTCAAGCCTGGCGCTGCGGGACTTTGCCCCAGCGCGAGAAAGCGTGTTCGATCACGAACGCCAGGACAATGTAGATCACCGCCACCGCCAACAGGGGTTCGTACACCCGCAGCGTCTGCGCCCGCACCAGGTTGGCGGCGCCGAGCAGGTCGGTGACGGCCACGGTGGAGGCCAGCGCAGTCGCCTTGAGCAGCAGCACGGTTTCGCCCACCAGCGTCGGCTTGACCAACTCCAGGGCCCGTGGCAACCAGACCCGGCGCAGCACCATCAGGCGCTTCATGCCAAACGCCCGCGCCGCTTCCAGTTCGCCCCGTGGCACGGCGCGCAGGGCACCGCGCAACACTTCGCCGACATAGGCGCCGACACACAAAACCAGCGCCAGGGCCACGTACCAGAAACCTTCACGCAAGTACGGCCAGAGGAAGCTGCCGCGAATCAGCGGGTAGCTGGCAAACACGCTGCCCACGCCGTAATACAGGATGTAGATCTGCACCAGCAGCGGCGTGCCCCGGAATACTGCGGTATAGGCGCGCAACGGCCCGCTGATCAGTGGGTTGGACGACAGGCGCCCCAACGCCACCAGCACCGCCAGCAAGAAGCCAAACACCCCGGACAAGGCCAGCAACTTCAGGGTGATACCCAGGCCGTGCAGCAGTTCGTTGGCAAAACTGTTGATCCATGAAAAGTCCATCGGCTGCGCTCCTTAGTGCTGCGGCATCCAGCGGTTGATCCGTCGCTCGAACACCCGGAAGGCGCCGTTGGAAATCAGGGTGATGATGAAATACACCGCCGCCACCGCCAGGTAGAACACCAGGTAATGCTTGGTGGAGCCGGCCGCCTGTTTGCCCACCGAGAGCAACTCGCTGTAGCCGACGATGCTGATCAGCGCGCTGTCCTTGACCAGCACCAGCCACAGGTTCGACAGGCCGGCCATGGCAAACGGCAGCATGCTGGGCAGCAACACCCGGCGTACCAGCAGCCAGCGCTCGATGCCAAAGGCCCGCGCCGCTTCCAGTTGGCCCACGGGAATGGCCTGGATCGCGCCGCGAATGATCTCTGCCGAATACGCGCCCTGGACGATACCCAGCACCAGCACGGCGGCGATAAAACCGTTGACCGTCACGCTGTCGCGGCCCATGGCGGCCATCGCCATGTTCAGCAGGTCGGTGCCGGCGTAATACAGCAGCAAAATCAGCAGCAGCTCCGGCACCGCGCGGTACAGCGTGGTGTAGAGGTTGGCCAGGCGCACCATCCAGCGGGGGCCCTTGAGCTTGATCATGGCCACCAGCAGGCCGATGCCCAGGCCCAGCACAAAGGCCCCGGCAGAAATCTGCAAGGTCACCACCGCGCCCTGGAGCAGGGCGTTGAGCCAGCCGTCGGCGACGAACAACTGGGTGAGTTCGGACAAAGAAATCATGGCGCGTTCCGTTGGACGTTATTGCGCGGAAATATCGACGCTGAAATAGCGGCTGCGAATGGTGTCGTAGGTGCCATCGGCCTTGATCGCCGCCAGCGCGGTGTTGAGCCGCTCGCGTAGCGGGGTGTCACCCTTGCGCACGGCGGCACCGATGCCGGAGCCGAACAGCGGGTCTTTGGGCGCCAGGCCCTTGTCGGCCAGGCCACTGCCGGCAGCGGACTTGAGCATCGGCTCGATGGTCAGCGCGTCGGCGAGCATCACGTCGATGCGCCCGCTTTGCAGGTCGGCGGTCATGTCGTCCTGGGTGTTGTAGTAGCGCAGGGTCGAGCCCTTGGCGTAGTAGGCCTTGAGGTAGGTGGCGTTGGAGGTCGAGCCCTGCACGCCGATCAGCTTGCCCTTGAGGCCTTCGGGGGTGGTGACCAGCTCCAGGCTTTTGTCGGCGACCCACATGGCTGGGGTTTGGTAGTAGGGCGCGGTGAAGTCGATGACCTTTTCCCGTTCTTCGGTGATGCTCAGGGAATTGAGGATCACGTCGATCTGGCTCGATTGCAGCGCCGGGATCAAGCCGTCCCAGGACACTTCCTTGAGTGGGCATTGGGCTTGCAGGCGCTCGCACAGGGCCTTGATCAGGTCCGGCTCGAACCCGCTCCAGGCGCCATTGCCGGCTTTTTCGGAGAACGGCGGGTAGGGTTCCAGGGCGATGCCGAACACGATTTTGTCGGCGGCAACCGCACTGTGGGACAGCACGGCGAGCACGCAGCCGGCGGCGAGGGATTTCAGAGAGTTGTGCATGGCTTGACCCTTTCGAAGTTATTGTTTTGAAGGATGGAAGCGGCAGTTCAGACGCGATTGTCCTGGGCCATGACGAACTGGCGGCAACGCTCGCTGGTGGGGTTGTGGAAGACTTGTTGGGGCGTGCCTTCTTCTTCAACCAACCCTTGGTGCAAAAACATGACCTTGCTCGATACATCGCGGGCAAACGCCATTTCGTGGGTGACGAGGATCATGGTGCGGCCTTCTTCGGCGATACCCTGGATCACCTTCAGCACTTCGCCGACCAGCTCCGGGTCCAGGGCCGAGGTGGGTTCATCCATCAGCAAGACGCGCGGGCGCATGGCCAGGGCGCGGGCGATGGCCACGCGCTGTTGCTGGCCACCGGACAGGAAGGCCGGGAAGGTATCGCGCTTGCTGGCCAGGCCGACTTTTTCCAGCAGGTGCTCGGCGTGGGCGATGGCGTCCTTGCGGTCTTCACCCAGCACATACACCGGTGCTTCGATGACATTTTCCAGCACGGTGCGGTGGGGCCACAGGTTGAAGCTCTGGAACACCATGCCCAGTTGCGTGCGCAGGCGTGCCATCTGGTCAGGATCGGCGATCAGCGGGTTGCCGGCGCGGTCCTTTTTCAGGCGCACTTCCTCGCCGTTGATGCGCAGGCTGCCGCTGCATGGGATTTCCAACAGGTTGATGCAACGCAGCAGGGTGCTTTTGCCCGAGCCGCTGGAGCCGATCAGCGACACCACATCGCCTTCGTTGGCGCGCAGGGAAATGCCTTTGAGAACATGGTGCGCGGCATAGCTCTTGTGCAGAGCATCGATGGCGACCACCGGGGTGACTGGGTTCAAGGGTTATCCCTCTTTATTTTTGTAGATTAGGCAGTTTTCTGCAGGAGCCGGCTCCTGCGCAAAGCTGCACAGGCATGCAGTGATGAGGATCGAGAATAGCCACTGGCCACTTGAGGTCAATCGAGCATTTTTCGCTCGATATTGAAATTTAATTCAACTGTCCCGTTCGCCAGCGGCTATGTCTGCGGCGCGATTGCGGCTATGGTGCGGGTATCTTTGAGCAGGTGAACCTCCATGCGTTACCCCTCCATGACCGCCTTGCGGGCGCTGGACGCGGTGGCCCGGCTGGGCAGCGTGTCCGAGGCGGCCACCGAGCTGAACCTCACCCCCAGCGCCATCAGCCACCAGATCAAGAGCCTGGAACAGACCCTGGGCTTTGCCCTGACCGAGCGCACCGGGCGCAATATCCGCATCACCTGGCAAGGCGAGCGCTATGCCCGCGATATCCATGGGCTGCTGGCCAATATCCTTGAGGCCGGGCAGCGCTTCGATGGCCAGCAGGTCAGCGGGCGCCTGTGCATCAGCAGCCCGGCGGGGTTTGCCACCTATTGGCTGTGCACCCATATCGCCGACTTCCAGGCCCTTTATCCACAGGTCGAATTGCACCTGATTTCGCCGCGCACCCCGGATGACACCAGCGACCATGGCGCCGACCTGTTTATCGCCTACGGTATGGGCGACTGGCCCAACCAGCATGTGCAGAAGATCGTTTCGCTGCGCTACTTCCCGGTGTGCAGCCCGCGCCTGGTCAACACCATGGGCGGCCTGAAGACCCCGGAACACCTGGCCGGTGTGCCGTTGCTGCATATGATCGACTACTCCGACTGGCGCGTGTGGCTGGCCGCCGCCGGGGCGCCGAATGTGGATGTGCAGCGCGGCATCGTGTTTGCCGATGCGCACTTTGTGCAGTCGGCGTGCATCGCCAGCCAGGGCATCGCCATGGGCGACAACCTGATCAGCGGCGAGGCCCTGGCCAGGGGCTTGCTGGTGCGGCCGTTCGAGACCGAGATCGAATCCAACCGTGGCTATTACCTGGTGGCCGATCACCAGAAAGTCGAGCGCCCGGTGGTGCAGGCGTTTGGCGAGTGGGTGAAGTCGCAGTTGGGCGGCGGGCTTTGACGCGCGGCAATCCGTGAATTTTTTTTGCCAATGGCCGGCAAATTTTTTGCTTGTCCGCCCTCCGAGCGCGCCCTAAGGTCTGGCCAATCGACACAGAACAATAAGAAGGAAATGAGCAATGACCACCTGTGCCCAGTCCCTGGTTCGCCTGCTGGAAGGTTATGGGGTCGACACCGTGTTCGGCATCCCTGGCGTGCACACCGTCGAGCTCTACCGCGGCCTGCATGGCAGCCGCCTGCGCCATGTCAGCCCGCGCCATGAGCAGGGCGCCGGCTTTATGGCCGACGGCTACGCCCGCGCCAGCGGCAAGCCGGGGGTGTGTTTCATCATCACCGGCCCCGGCATGACCAATATCCTCACCGCCATGGGCCAGGCCTATGCCGATTCGGTGCCGATGCTGGTGATTTCCACCACCAACCGCCGCGAACACCTGCGCCTGGGCCACGGGCACCTGCACGAGCTGCCGGACCAACGGGCGATGGTCGCCGGTGTATGTGCCTTCAGCCATACCCTGCAAGCGCCGGAGCAATTGCCGGAGCTGCTGGCCCGCGCCTTCGCCGTGTTCAAGTGCGTGCGCCCGCGCCCAGTGCATCTGGAAATCCCCCTGGATGTGCTGGACATGCCCGCCGTGGACCTCAACCTGATGCCCCGCAGCCTGCCAGGCGCCCCGGCCCCGGCGCCGGCCTCGCTGCGAGCGGCGTTGAGCCTGCTCAATGAGGCGCGGCGGCCGCTGATCCTCGCCGGCGGCGGTGCCCGTGACTGCGCCGAAGTGTTGCAGCAACTGGCCGAACGCCTGCAAGCGCCGGTGGCCCTGACCACCAATGCCCGTGGCCTGCTGCCCATGGGCCACCCGTTGTTGCTGGACGGCGTGCAGTCCTCCAAACATGGCCGTTCGTTGTTTGACGAGGCCGATGTGATCCTCGCCGTGGGCACGGAGCTGGGGGAAACCGACTACGATTTCTTCGGCCTTGGCCCACTGAAATTCAAGGCACCGCTGATCCGCCTGGATATCGACCCGATGCAAGTCATGGGCGTGCAACGCGCCCATGTCGGGCTGGTGGGCGATGCCCGCGAAGGCTTGCAGGCGCTGCTGGCGGCGGTCCGCCCGCCAGCCCCGAGCGGGCGTTGGGCGCAGGACAGCGTGCAGCGCGTCAACCGCCAGGAGCGCGCGAGCTGGAACGCCAAGCAACAGGGGCTGCAAGGCTTGCTGGACCTGCTGCGCGACAGCCTGGTCGACCCGTTGATCGTCGGCGATTCGACCCAGCCGGTGTACCAGGGCGCGGTGGGCTACCAGGCGCCGGCGGCCAACAGTTGGTTCAACGCCGGCACCGGCTACGGCACCCTCGGCTATGGCTTGCCGGCGGCGATCGGCGCCAAGCTGGCCAAGCCCGAGCGACCGGTGGTGGCGCTGGTCGGCGATGGTGGCTTGCAGTTTGCCAGCAACGAACTGATCGCGGCCCGTGAGGCCGGCATCGGCGTGATCCTGGTGGTGTGGAACAACCAGTGCTACGGTGAGATCCGAGACTATATGCAGGCCCGGGAAATCACGCCGCTGGGGGTGGATATCCTGACCCCGGACTTTGCCGCGATGGCCCGCAGCTGCCACATTGCCCACCATACGGCCGACACGCCGCAGGCCTTGCACGGGTTGTTGCAACGCCTGGTCGACACCCGTCAACCGGTGATGATCGAACTCGACGCCACGCACTACCTGCAAAACGCCTGAACCGCCCTCGGCCCTGATCCATATCAACGGGCCATTATCGAAAATCCGCTACAACACAACCGGGGCTTACAAAGCCCCGGTTGTCCGCCTGATGACCTCATAAAAACGCAGACAAACCTGTACCTAGGGGCCAACCCCCAGGCCAGGTTATTAAAGGAATAATGCGATGGCCCTTTCTCTGTCACGTTTGGCCTGGATGGGGGCGACGCTGTGTCTTGCGCTTCCTCTGCACGCCAACGAACCCGCCAAACCCGATACCGAACTGATCGCCCAGGGCAAATACGTGGCCCAACTGGGGGACTGCATCGCCTGCCACACCGCCAAGCAAGGTCCCGAGATGGCGGGTGGCCTGGAGCTGAACACGCCCATGGGCATCATCTACTCCAGCAATATCACCCCGGACCGTGAGACGGGCATCGGTCACTACAGCTTTGAACAGTTCGACCGGGTGATGCGCGAAGGTGTCACGCCGGCCGGTATGAACCTGTACCCGGCCATGCCGTATCCGTCCTACGCGAAGATGAGCGAAGAGGACATGCGCGCCTTGTTCGCCTACCTGATGCACGAGGTCAAGCCGGTGAACCAGGCCAACCTCGAAGCTGACATGGGCTTCCCGTTCAACCAGCGCTGGGGCCTGGCGTTGTGGAATTTCATGTTCCTCGACAAACAACCGTTCCAGCCCGACCCGGCCCGGGATGCCGTGCTCAACCGGGGCGCCTACCTAGTCCAGGGCCTGGGCCACTGCGGCTCGTGCCATACCCCGCGGGGGATCGCCTTCCAGGAAAAAGCCATGAGCGACGCCGGCAGTAGCGGCGAGCACTACCTGGGCGGGGAGACCGTCGAACATTGGCGCGCCTTGAGCCTGCGCAACCTGTGGACGGTGCAAGACACCGTGCAACTGCTCAAGACCGGGCAGAACCGCTTTGCCACGGTATCCGGCAACATGGTGGACGTGATCCGGCACAGCACCCAGCACTTCACGGATGCCGACCTGACGGCCATTGCCACCTATCTGAAATCCCTGCCACCGGGCAAGGACGACCTGCCGATGCCGGCCGTGGCCAAAGGCCCCGTCGAACTGCCCAAGGACTTGTTCACCAGCCGGGGCGGCCTGGGCTACATGCAGTTCTGCAGCGATTGCCACCGCAGCGACGGCGCGGGTGTGAAGGGCCTGTTCCCGGCACTGGCCGGTAACGCCAGCGTGGTGGCCAGCAACCCCACCTCGCTGCTGCACATTACCCTCACCGGTTGGGAAACCGCCGAGACCGCCGCCCATCCACGGGTCTACACCATGCCGGGCTTTGCGCGCCTGGGGAATAACGAAGTGGCGGAAATCCTCACCTTTGTGCGCACGCGCTGGGGCAACGAAGGCACGCCGATCAGCACTGCCCAGGTGAAGAAAATGCGTGACCAGCTCAACCCGGTCAGCACCGACTCCTCGGCGTTCGAGACGCCGCGCCTGGCCAACCTGTTGGCGGCGACGAATGCCGACCAGGTGGTACGCGGCATGCGCCTGCACCTGCAAACCAAGGAACTGCTGCCCGAGAATGTCGGCAACTCGCTGAACTGCACCAGTTGCCATCTCAACGCCGGCACCGTGGCTGACGGTTCGCCGTTCGTGGGCGTGTCAGCGTTCTTCCCCAGCTACGCCCCGCGTGCTGGCAAGGTGGTGAGCCTGGAAGAGCGCATCAACGGCTGCTTCCGCCGCTCGATGAACGGCAAGCCAATACCGCCCCAATCGGCGGATATGCAGGCGATGGTGGCGTACTTCGACTGGATGAAAAACAACACCAAGCCCGAGGATAAAGTCCCCGGCCGTGGTGTCGGCAAGATCGACCCGGCCATCAAGCCCGACCTGGCCCATGGCGAGCAGGTCTACGCCAAGCAATGCGCGGTGTGCCACGGCAACGACGGCGAAGGCCTGGCCCGGGCCGACGGCAGCCTGGTGTACCCGCCGTTGTGGGGCGAACAGTCCTTCAACATCGGTGCCGGCATGGCTCGCACCTACACCGCCGCCGCGTTCGTCAAACGCAATATGCCGATCGGCTTCCACGAGAAATTCCCGTTGGGCCAGGGCGGTTTGTCGGACCAGGAAGCGGTGGACGTTGCCGCCTACTTCTCGCAAAAACCACGCCCGGACTTCCCGGACAAAGTGAAGGACTGGCCGAACGGCGGTAAGCCGGTGGACGCGCGTTACTGACTTCAACCCTGTGGGGGCCGGCTTGTCGGCTCCTACAGCGCCAGCCTGAATGCCCGACTCATCCGATCCTGTTCTTGACGAGATATACCCATGGCGTTGGCCAATATCGGCCATTGGCGAACCACTCCCTTGAACGCCTCGATAAGTCTGTCGGCCTCATTGCGAGGCACCCTGAAATAGTCTGCCACCGAACGCGCCAGCTCCAGATCCTGGGCGTTGTCATATTCACTGATGTTGAGTTTCAAGCCTTGCCCGTAGTGATCCGGGTTCATGTCATAGGCTGGGGAAAGATGCCAGCCGCGGCCGGGTTCCAGTAGGAAACCATGGTTGCGCAGGTGATCGTCAGTGTTGGAAACCAACAGGTTGAATACGATTCTGCACCACAACTCTCGCAGGTCAGCTTGGGTATTGGCGCCCTGGTTGATCAGTACCCGTGCCAATTCCAAGTAGCTGACGCCGGTCGAGCCGTCCTCACCATCGGTATGGCCAGTCAAGGTCATGGCGCTCGCAAAGTGGATACGTTGCCCATGGGCCGTTCGATCAAAACGTTTGATCCTGAAGCAGTGATGTTCGCTGGCGTAGCGTTCAGCTTCCATGGCGGCGACACGCAGCCCGCACCCTTCTGCGAGCGATCCGATGATGTACTCCCAGGCACCGACATTGTGTTCGTCGCGCAGACTGGGGAACTTGGCGATCCACAAATGGCCGTTGGGGTCGACTACGCTGGCTTTTGGACGTGCGCCGCCCAACGAGCCGCCTGGGGCAATCAGCATACGTAGCCAATCGACGCCTTCGGCGGCGGTATTGTCGTGATCGTTTTCCAGTGCGCGGCTTGCGGCTTCCAACTGCCGCAGTTGTACCAATGGGGGAGCTGCCAGGCCTTCGCGTTCATCAAGGAATGGGCCTTGGTCATCTCGTTTGAAGCGCAAGGCGCCTACGCGAAAGGCATCATGGACGCCCAGCAGGTAGTCCGATTCCAGGAGGCGGGTATGAGGTGGTACCCGTGTTGCTCGCTTGTCGCGATCCAGCCGGCGGTTCATCAACATTCGCCCCCATCGGTCCGGGCTGGAGTCGCTGAAAACACCGAAGGTGTCCCGGCCTTGCGCGGGGTATTGAGGACCTTCAAACAGACCGATGCGAGGATCGATCGGAGCCAGGGCCAGTAGTGGATCGGCCAGCGCCATCCGATCATATTCAAACTCGAAAAGCTCGCCGGCTCCTCCTCGGCGCGCATGCAAAAAGCCCAGGCGGCGTGCTGTGCCAAGTTGCGCCCAGTCGGCGTACACGGCAATCCGGGTCATGGTTTGGAGGTCTTGTTGACAGGGTTCACGATTAACCCGGAAAGTTTGGAGGCCGCTGAGGCTGGCTCGTGAGGTTGGATGTAGGGAGGCGAGTCTGGCGCGGCGACGATGCCGTAGGATGATTTAGGTGTCCTGCGTGTTTTGTTCAGCAGCAGGGAGTCTTGTAGATGCCGGCCCAATTCGTCGGTTTCGGCGATACGGGCCAGGTCCTGCTCCAAGCCCAGTACCTGCAGAACGGACAGGTAGGCGCCGATGGTGACACCCGCAGCACCTCGCTCCAGAGCCCGCAGGGTCATTTGCGACATACCGGCACGCTCCGCCACTTGCTTGGCGGTAAGCTTGCGTCGCAAGCGAGCCAGACGCAGGCGCTCGCCCAGGTCCACCAGTAATTGCTGGGTCATTGGAAGGAGCGGAGCAGTTTTATTGGCCATGGATGCAATTATTCCAGCGCTTCAAGCATAAAGATGAAGGAATACTAGTATCCGCATATAAGTGCAATTATTTTAGTGTTTTAAAGTTTAATATCGCCATAATAATTGCATATTTATGTTTTTGAGCTGACCTAGGCGCATTTCGTAGAAAATACAGCACAAAGTTCACTGGCCCTATCGCCGGCAAGCCGGCTCCAAGCGGGTGCATTGCGCAATTTTTGCGCCAGTGCGCGTTATTGCGAAACCCGGTCCTTGCCCGCGGCCTTGGACCGGTACAGCGCCTGGTCTGCCCGGGCCATCAGGTTGGCGGGCGATTCGCCATCGAGGCGCTGTACCACGCCCAGGCTCAAGGTCACCTTGAAGTCGCCCACGCTGGGCACGTCGAGGATGGCCAGGCGGATGCGCTCGGCCAGCATCCTGGCCACGTCCACAGTGCTTTTGGGCAGGATCACCATAAACTCATCGCCGCCCCAACGCGCCAGCAGGTCACCCTGGCGGACACAGTGTTCCAGGCGCTCGACCACCTGCAACAGGGTGGTATCGCCCACGGCGTGCCCGTGCTGGTCGTTGATCGACTTGAAGTCATCGACATCCATGGCAATCACGGACAACGGCAGGCGAAACCGCTGGGCGCGCTCGCACTCTTCCAGCAGGGCTTTTTCCAGGCGATAGCGGTTGGCGATCCGGGTCAGGGTATCGCGCTCGGCCAGGGAGCGGTTTTCGTCCAGTTGCAACTGCAGTTGCTGGTTGACCCGCGACAGTTCGCGGGTCCGTTCGGCCACCAGCGCCTCAAGGGATTGGTTGCGCCGCTCAAGTTGTTCCAGGGAGCGTTTGCGTTCATGGATGCTGCGGTGGGCACCGACCATGCGCCACACCGAGCCATCGGTATTGCGGGCGATGATGTAGCCGCGGTCTTCGATCCACAGCCAGGTGCCGTCTTTTTTGCGACAGCGGTATTGGGCTTGGTAGTGGGGCGTGCGGCTGTTGACGTAGTCGTCGAAGACTTTCATCACATGGGAGTAATCGTCGGGGTGGATCACGTTTTCCCAGGTGAAGACCGTGTTTTCCAGGGAGTGATGATCGTAGCCCAGCATTTCGTACCAGCCGGGGTTGCGATAGACAAACCCGGTATCGGCATTCCAGTACCAAATCCCATCGCTGACCAACTCCATGATGGCATGGACCAGGTCGGTATTACTGTCGAAAAGCTCACTTTTCAACGGATCCATATCGGATATATCGCCCATCTGCGCGCTCCCTGCGAGGATGCTGGCCCACTCTGGCCAGTCAGGTGTTAACGCCGATACTCCGTGGCTGGGCGTACTGTACAACGAGGTTTGACCGCAGAGAAAGAGGGCGAAAATTTGTGGCTAAACGCCATTATTCGCGGCGTCCAGGCGAGTGCGGTTCCACCATGCGCGTGGGGGGCGTGCCATTGGCGTTGTGCTGGTAAATCGCCTCGGGTTGCCCCTGTTCGTTGAAAAATACCTGGCCGATTCCCGCACTGTTCCACAGCCGTTCGCCGGCTTCGGCCTGTGCCGGGATATACGGCACCACCTGCATGCGGCGGCGCCGGGTCAGCCAGTTCAGGGGTGAGCGTGGCGAGTAGAGCCAGCGGTTGATGCGGTCGAACCATTCCAGCAGGCGGGGCGGGAATTGGTTCTTGATACCGCTGCTGGTGATCTGCCAGATATGCGGCCCGGCATTGCGATGACGGATCAGCACTTCGTAGACGAACGAGTAATGCACATCCCCCGACAGAATCACGTAGTTACCCGGGGTGCGCGAATGGCGGAAGATATTCAGGATCACCTGGGCGGCGCCACGGTGGGCCATCCAGTTTTCCGCATCGACCAGCAGCGGATAACCGCACCAACTGAAGACTTTCTGCACCGTCTCGATCAGCTTGACGCCAAAGATCGGTGCGGGTGAAACGATGATCGCCGATGGGTGGTCGAGCAGCGCCTGTTGCAGCTCGCTCAAGGCTTCCCAGTCCAACAGGCCGGACGGTTGCTTGAGGGTGAACTCACTGCGCCAGCGCCGCGTACGGGTGTCGATCACCACCAGCGCCGGGGTGGTGGGCAGCACGTAGTGCCACTGCTGGAAGGTCAGCAGTTCTTCGAGCAACTGGTCCTGGGCGGGGGCGGGCAGATGATTGCCGTGGTGCTGGGCCGTTGCGCTCAGGGCCAGGGTTTTGTCCACGAGCTGGGCGAAGGCATCGGGGTTGTTGCCCCAGCCCTGGCAGAGCATATAGGCGAGCAAGGCATTGCCGATGATGCGCTTGGAGAACGGGTGGCCATAGGCGGTCTGTTCCCATTGGGCGCTGAGGTTCCAGTCATCGGTGATGTCGTGATCATCGAAGATCATCAGGCACGGTATATGGGCGAACACCCGGGCCACCCCGGCCAGGCCATCGCGAAACTTATCCACAGGGACCTGTTCGCGGGCGTAGCGTGCCTGGTCTTCAGGCGTTAACCGGGCGGGAGGTTGCGGGGCGATCAGGGTCCAGGGGGTTGGCGACCAGACCAGCAGGTACATCGCCATCACTTCGGCGAAGGTCACCAGGTGGTTGTCGGCGCTGCTGCTGGTAAAGATCGGTTTTTTCACCCCGCCAAAAAAGCGTTCGCGCAGGGTCTCGTTGCTCTCCAGGGCCGGCAACAGGTCGGCGCGATGGTAGTAGCTGGCGGGGTGGCCGTAGAGCCTGGTGCTGTCGTCCACCACGGCGCCATCGAGGTGTTCATCGAACAGGCCCAGGCGCGCAATCAGCCCATGAATGGCACGCAGCATCGGCCCGGCCACATCGTCGGCATACACCTGGTCGCCACTCATCATCAACAGGGCCGGGCGCTGGGCCAGGCTGCGGTCCTCGGCCAGCAGGCGATCGGCGCACAGCAGGCCTTCATCGGCGTAATGGTGGGGTTTGCGGCAAGAGCCGTGCAGCAACTGGTGGATACGGCTGTGCAGGATAAAATCCGGGGCCTGGGCATTGGCGTACAGCAGGTGCGGTGCCCATTGGGCGATACCGGTTCCATCCTTGAGCAGCAGGTCATAGTGGATGGGCACGTCCTGGGGCAGCGGCGTGGCCAGCGACACATCGATCAGGTGGATAAACGCTGCGCGGCCGACGGCAATGACCTGGCACTGTGTGGCGTCGAGGGCGATGTCCAGGGACTGTTGCTGCCCGTCCTGGCTGAACTGCAACCGCAAGGTCAATGCCAGCGCGCGACTGCCCACCAGCCACAACACCAGACGGCCCGGCTCCAGGCGGCGCAACAAGGGGCCGGCGAGGACGGCGGGCAAAGTGTCGGGTTGCAGCATGGAAACACGGCTCTGTTCGGGGGTGGACTGGATAGCTTAACGCAGTGGATGTCGGTGTTTTGTCAACGTAACAAACGGCTCGCCGCCCCATCTGTAGGCGTCGGCTTGCCGACGGAAATCGTCAATGATAATGCGGGGGGCCTGCTGCCCCGGCGTACACCGCCAGGTCAGCGTGGAGGCTGCACCACCTTGGGCACGGTAAAGCGAAATTCACTGCCACGCCCCAGCTCGCTTTCGGCCTCGATCCGCCCGCCGTGGGCCTTGACGATGCCCTGGGTGATGTACAGCCCAAGGCCGCTGCCCGTGGGGTTGTTTTCGGTCAGGGTCCAATAGCGATCAAACACATGGGGCAGTTGGTCAGGGGCAATGCCTTCGCCGGAGTCGCGCACCGCAAACACAATTTCTTCGCCATTGCTCATCGCCGAAATCCCGATCTTGCCCAGGCGCGGGGTGAACTTGATGGCGTTGCCGATCAGGTTCGACAGCACCTGGAACAAACGCTCCGGGTCGGCATTGATTTGCAGGCCGGGCTCGGCGTTGAACGACAGGTCCACCCCCTTTTCCAGGGCCAGGGGCGCCAGCAGCGAATAGGCCTCTTCAAAGATCTGGCTGACATCCAGCGGCACCGGCCTGACGGTGTAGCGGCCGGCTTCGATCTTGGAGGTGTCGAGCAAATCCTCCAGCAACACATTCATGCGCCCGGCGGCTTGCTGCATGGTGTCGATGGCCGAGGAAATCCGCCGCGAAGTGTGGGTGCCGTCAGAGCTGAACGCCTTTTGCATCATGCCGCACAGCATCGAGATCACGGTCATCGGGTTGCGCAGGTCGTGGGACACCACCGCCACCAGTTCATCCCGGGCGCGCACGGCCTGTTGTTCGCGCAGGACCTGGCGGGCCAGGTCGTTTTCCAGGGCCGAGCGGCGCAGGTCGTTGGCGGCAAAACGGTCGCCGGGGCTCCACTTGCTGGCGATGCCGGCCATTTCCACCTTCCAGATTTCAAACGAGGTGCGTGGGCGAAGGCGCAGGCCAGCGTCGGAGTTTTCCAGGGCCAGCGGTTTCTTCGGGTCGCCGCTCCACTGGATGCTCTCTTTGACTTCCGGGCGGAACCACAGCACACCGTTGTCCACCGGCTTGGGCAAGCTTATGGCCAGGACGCCGCTGGCCACTGCCGGGTAGTGTGCGGCGGGCGGGTAGACCGCCGCCAGGTGGTGGCTGGCAAATACCGGCTGCGCGGTTTCCTGCAGCCATTTATGCAAGGCGCGGATCTGCGAAGGCTCCGGGCAGTTGCCGTAGCGTTGCAGTTGCTGGCCTTCAATGATCGCCACGCCACTGGCCTGCACCAAGTCCATCAGTACTTGCGGGCATTGGGCCAGGCCGTCGAATACTGTGTTCGATGATGCGTCCATCGCCTGGTTGAGCACGCCCAGGGCCTCGACTTTTTCCTCGCGCTGGCGGCTGATATCCAGGGCTTCCATGGCACTGATCTGCAATGACAGCACCTGGCCGATGGTCTGGCAGGTGGTGCGCAGTTCGTTGGGCACGTGCAGCGGCTCGCGGTTGCCGCAACTGATCAGGCCCCACAAGGTGTCGCCCTTCATCAGCGAGATGCTCATGGACGACAGCACCCCCATGTTTTTCATGTACTGGCAGTGGATCGGCGACACGCTGCGCAGGGTGGCGAAGCTCAGATCCAGCGGCTGCCCGGTGTCCGGGCGCAGTTTGGGCAGCAGGGGCACCGGCTCGTAGTCGGCATTGGGGATGATCCGCAGCCAATTGGTGCGGTACAACTCGCGGGCTTGTTCCGGGATGTCGGACGCGGGGAAGAACAGGCCGTTGAACAGCTCCATGGATGGCGCGGACGCTTCGGCGATGACCTGGCCGTGGCCTTCCTCTTCAAAGCGGTAAATCAACACCCGGTCATAGCCGGTCATGGCCTGGATTTCGTTCACGCTGATTTCGTACAGCGCTTGCAGGGTTTTCGCCGACTGCAAGCGTTGCAACATCTTGCCCAGATTACTGGTGCGACCCTGCACGGGTTTGGGCTGGAAATGCTTGGCGCGTGGCTCGAACTCCAGCACCAGCACACCTTGATGGCGATGCAACAGGCCTTCAAACTCGCCACCGTTGAGGGTGACGTGCAGCGGCGGAGTGTCGATAGCGCTGGGTTGGCTGGCCATCTGCCGCACAGCGTGGGTGTTTTCTGCGCCCAGCAGCGTATCCAGTGGCTGGCCGAGCAAGGTCTCGGGCTGGTGATTGAACAGGCTGGCGACGTTGGCGCTGACTTGCATGATCAGCAGGTCCGGTTCGCGCAGGGTCAGCAGCACGCCGTGGGGCTGGATCGCACCGGGAAAACGGATGGGCTCGTCGGCACAGTTGGCCAGCAGTTCTTCAAAATCCTCGGGTTTCATAGCAGTACCTCCCGGCTGTCGAGCCATTGCTCAAAACAGCTGAATGTCGAGCAGGCCGCGTCCACCGCCTGGCGACGGCTTATGTCGTCCAGCGGGATGCGGCCCAGGTAGTCGAGAAAGTCTTTCCAGCGCCGACCGGTCTCGGCGCCGTATACATTGAGAAAGGCGCCGCCATTGCTGGCATCCAGCGCCAGGCGCCGGGCCATCTCCCGGCGCAATACCTGGCCGCCGAGGGTGGCGCCTTCCAGCACATACAACGCACCCAGGCAGGCGGCTGGGGTGTCGAGGCGTGGCAGGCAAGGGCTGAGGGGCAAGGCGCCAAGCGCCTGGCTGGACAGGCCCAGGGCCGTCAGGTCGGTGCACAAGGTTGGCGTTTTCACACGTAGAGCCTGATCGAATCCGACTGGAATCAAGGCGCTGTCGTAGAGCCGGGTTTCCATTGGCCGGTAGAAACCATAGTAAGCCTCAAGCAAGCGGCGATACCTGTCGGCATCCAGCTGCGCAGAAAAAAACGGCAAGCGTTTTTCCAGGGCCACATGGAGCAGGGCTGTGCCCGAGCGCAAGGCTTCAAGCAGAGAGGGCACCTCGACGTCATGGGCCTGATGCATGCAATAACTCGGACTGGTCGACCAGGGCGGGCCATGGCTGACACGTGGGTGAAGGGTGGGTAACGATTCTATACACCCTGCCGTCTGTATCTGAGAAGTTATGATGAAAAATCTGATGTTGTTGTCAGAAAAATAACCATCTACTCAAAAACAGACCTCCCACGCTGTCGCGAAGTTCGATTGCTGCGATGTTGCGACGCGATCAGTGTAGGGCGGGGCCCTGCACCAACGCGGCCTGCACACAGTCAAGCAGGCGCTCGGTGCTCCAGGGCTTGGGCAAGAATTTCACGGTGCAGCCCAATTGTGCGGCCATGACCGTATTGCCCGAGGTCAGTACCACCGGCAAGGATGGCCAGCGGTGGGCCACGACCCTGCTCAGGTCATACCCGTTGAGCAGGCCGGGCATCTGGATATCGCTGACGATCAGGTCCACCGGATCACTGGTTCTCTCCAGAAAAATCATCCCTTCATCGGCCGAGGGGAATGAGGTCACCCGCGCGCCGAACTCCTCCAGTACATCCACCATCAGCGAGCGAATGATC
Source organism: Pseudomonas sp. GW821-FHT01D09 (assembly GCF_059422465.1). NCBI lineage: Bacteria > Pseudomonadati > Pseudomonadota > Gammaproteobacteria > Pseudomonadales > Pseudomonadaceae > Pseudomonas > Pseudomonas sp. GW821-FHT01D09. Next base: position 28,812 of record NZ_JBWKWY010000023.1, on the reverse strand, counting down.
TCGTCGTCTTCCAATACCAATATCGATGGCTGAGCCATGATCCTTACTCCACCATCTGGGTTGAGTAAGGTGGAGTGGCCCGCCGGGGGATAGGTTCGACTGGATGTTTTTTATTCGATGGGTGGTCATTTGATTACATGACGGCGTGGGTAAACCGCCGTGGCTTGCAGACTGCGCGGGGGATCAGCCAGGATGTGCACCGCGCACATTCACAGCAAGGGATGCCAGTGTGAAAGAAATGATCGGGGCGTTGATCGTCGTTGCCACCGTGGTGTTTGGCTGCACCGGGGTGTTGGCCGCCGTCGCGCTGGCCACCAAGAAAAGCCGCCTGGAAATACTCCAGACCTTGAGCGGCATGAGTCTGGGTCGCGACCGGTTTATCGGGATCGCCCGGTTGTGGGCCAACCTCTTCCTGCGCGTGTTCGGGCAAACGTACCTGGCCAGGCGCCAGTTGATCAGCATCCCGCTGTACACCTTGCTGGTGTCGCTGGTGTTTTTTGCGGTGTGGCTGCTGGACCTCTACTTGTTTAAAAATCCCGAGCACGTGTTCAATGTGCTGCCGCCGCCCAACGTGCTGCAGGCCATCAAGGACTTCTATGGCAAGGGCCTGCTGGTGGCGATTGTGATCGACTGCGTGACCATCCAGTTGACCAAATGGAGCATCAACGTGGGGACGCGCCGCGGGTTTGGTTCGTGGCGGTTCCAGGGGTGCTTTTCGGCGACGATTGCCTTGGCCTACCTGCTGTTCAGCGTGGCGGTCTACTGGTTTCGCTGGTCGGATGCGAACGAGCTGTATGCCTTGTTGCCCGCCGACGAAGTGCGACCGACGATTGCGTTCAACCCGCTGCGCAATGTGCTGTATTCCATAGCGCTGTTTCAGCCCGTGACGTTTATCTACGCCACGTCCGAAGGCCTTATCTCCAGTTACTTCATGCCCGAGCCGATCCTGTTCTACTGCGCGGTTACCGGAACCCTCTCACTGTTGACCATCAGCGTGGCCTATCAATTTGCTCGAGGTGCTGACCTGCTGCGACGGTTGTGCATGGGCTTTGTCAGCCACGTCGGCACGCCCCGGACCAACGCCATGAGTGTGGTGGTGTTGATGCTGCTGGGGCTGGTGTTGGTGCCGTTGTGCCTGATGGCGCTCTATCTGGCAGTCTGAAGATTCGGCCTGAGCAGGTACTGGCACCGACCACCATGGTTTTCATCGAGCTGTCGGACAGTGCGCATGCAAATAGAGGGCGGGGATGATGGCAATTAAATGGCTGTGCCCCAGTGTTGTACGGGGGCAGGGCGAGATTTTTCTTCGGTTGATTTAGAATGATGGCTCTTTGCTATTTACCTGGTCGACATTTAAGGAAGAAAAATGAAACGGATCGAGCGCGACTTCATCACCCTGTTCAATTGCCTGTGGTATCAGGATTTTCCGGTGGAGGTCGATGCCGTCACCAACCGTGCCGGCTGGACCATTCATGTGGGGCTGGTAATGCGCCAATGCGCCAAGTTGCTCGGTGCACGTGCTTATTTTGAACAGGGCGGGCGCACGGATGCGGTCCTGAAATACCCAGACAAGAGCATTCTGTCCAACGTCGAATGGGAATGGGTCCAGTCCCACAACGACAAAGTGGATGAAATCAGCAAACTGTTTAAAAGCCATGAAAAGGCGGCGTTCTCCACGTTCGTGTCCTACAGCACCAAAGGCCATTTGCCCGAAGCTATCGAAAAGGCTTCCAAACTCTGGGCCAAGGCCAGCACGCCGTTGATTTTCTTTGTCGTGACCTTTGAGTCGGTCGGGCGCGACCGGCACTTCCTGGAACTGCAAACGCACTTTTTCAGCCGTGGCAAACATAAAAAAATCCGCTCGCAGCCCGCCCTGCCTTGGCAGATCAACCGCGCACGTTTCAACAACGTGGACGAGGATCAGTAAACAACAGGCATAATCGCGCTTTTGCTGCCTGGAGCCCGCGATGAAGCTCGCTGCCTTGCTGACCCTTTTATTCACTGCCATGTGCTTCAACACTTCGGCGGCGGCGGCAGGCGATGCCGAGGCCGGCGCCAGGCTGTTCACCAAGACCTGTGGCGGTTGCCACAGTGTCGGGCTCAACGCGCGCGGCGGTTTCGGGCCACAGCTCAACGGGGTGATCGGGCGGCTGGCGGGGAGCACGGCGGACTATCAGTATTCCGACGCGATGAAAAATTCGGGCGTGGTGTGGACGCGGGAAACCCTCGCGGCCTATATCGAGAACCCGAAGAAAGTGGTGAGCGGCACCCGCATGATTTTCTGGGGGATCAGCGATCAGGAGAAGATCGAGAATCTGCTGGCATACCTTCAGACGTTCTCGGCGCAATAACCCCCCATCCCACGTCCCCCAAAAACATCCAACCCGGCCTATCCGTCACCGGCAAGGTCACTTGGTTCATATGTCTTGTTGAATCCTCAGGTGGCGCTGAAAAGTCCAGCGGTAACCGTCGATTGCCTGGGTGCTTGCGAAGGTCGTATACCTCAGCTAGCTTGCTCATCGTCGGTTCGCAATGATCAGGCTATATCAGGAGCTGTGAGTGTGCATGGATGCCAAGTGTTTCGTAGAAGTACATATATCACAAGGTACTTATCTGCATTGCCTATGGCAGGGCTGATCCATCGGTGCTATTGGCCATAAGTTAAAGTCGTATTTATAGCCATCATTATTAGGAATCCACCAGTAATTGGTCGGGTAATTACTACAATACCTAAGGTGATCATCAAATGGACTTTATTGATGAGCTTGCGCGATTGAATAAATTGGAAACCCAGGAGCAGTGGTTTTCAGCTATTGAAAAAATGAACGACAAGTACGGATTTTCCCGGGTCCTGATCGGGTTGTTGCCAAAATATGATGCCGAGTTGAGTACGGCGATGATTGTCAGCAACTATCCCATGGCCTGGCGAAATCAATATGATCAATTGCGCTATGCCACGATTGATCCTGTGGTGATTTATTCGTTTCAAAACGTCCGGCCCGTTGTCTGGGATGAGTCGTTGTATTGCACCCCGCGCCAACGTGAGTTTCGGGAAGAGGCCAGCGCTTATGGACTTTCCCGGGGGGTTACATTTCCCCTGCATGGGCCGCAGGGGCAGTTCGGTACTTTCAGCCTGGCGGTTGATGCCCAGGATATTGCGGGCACAACTCGGCATATCAATGCCATGATTCCGAAGCTGTCTATTCTTAAAGACGTGATTTTGCAAAGTGCTTTGGACAATGCGGGCAAGTTGAATGGTGCCAAGGTGATTTCCCTGACAAGTCGTGAGAAAGAGATTCTCAAGTGGTGTGCCGTCGGGAAAAGCTCGTGGGATATTTCCAGGATCTGTGGTTGTTCGGAGGCCAATATCAATTATCACTTTGCGAGCATCAACACCAAGTTTGGCGTTGCGTCCCGCCGGGCGGCTGCGGTCAAGGCGGTTTCGCTCGGGCTGATCAGCCTCTAGCGCCCCCAGAGCCCTCCAGGCGGTGGGTTCACGGGGCGGGGTAACCTGCCATCATGCATTGGATCCAAAATCAGTGCAACTGGTTACCCTGCTAGTGTGACAGTCCGGTGAAGGTGGATAGATTGAGGTTTAAGTAATCGCAGGGAGGGAATCCAGTGCATTTCACAATCGGCCGGCGGCATGAAATAGACAGTGAGCAACTGTGCGCCATGCATAGGTTGCGCGCAGATGTTTTTAAAAAGCGTAAGGGCTGGGATGTCGCGATCATTGCCGATATGGAAATTGATGGCTATGACGCACTGGAGCCTCTCTACATGCTGATCCAGGAGGGTGGAGGCAGTGAGATCAAAGGGTGCTGGCGTATCTTGCCAACGACAGGCCCGTATATGCTCAGGGACACTTTCTCCGAACTGCTGGAAGGACGGCCTGCGCCGGTTTCGTCCCAGGTATGGGAGCTCAGTCGATTTGCCGTGACACCTCGATACCCTGGCAACAAGGGGTTTTCCGATTTTACCCTGGAGGCTGTAAAGGCCATCGTTGCCTATGGCATCGAGCAACATATCCAGCGTTATGTGACGGTGACAACCGTTGCGGTAGAGCGGATGTTGATCCGGGCAGGCCTGGTCATCACCCGGCTGGGTCCGGTGCGGGCCATTGGCAAGGAAAAAGCGATTGCCCTTGAAATTGACTTGGGCGCGGTGACTCAACGTGCGCTGTTTGGCGTACCCAAGAATTGTTGTGGCGCTACGCTGCAGTAGTTAAGGGGCCGCAGCGTGGCGGCCATAACAATCTGTCGGCATCGGTATCCAGAGTACGAAACTTCAAGTCATTAGAAGTGCTGTGCCCGGCTTGGTTTGTCTGCGTGTATGTACTCTTCCTATAAAAAGCTGCAGGGCGAATCGCCTTGCCGAATAACTGTCGTCCAGGGAAACAATAAAATGGCTACGATTATTAAGGAAGTCGATATACCACTCATGTTGGACAGTGAAGTGGTTGCCACTTTCATTTCATTCGATGAATTGAAAGATCCTGTTGAACATATTGCTATTCGGTTGGGTGGGTTCAAGGCGGGCGGTCATAAATTACCGTTGGTTCGGTTGCATTCCGAGTGTTTGACCGGCGATATCTTTCACTCCATGAAGTGCGACTGTGGCGATCAACTTTCCGAGTCGCTGCGCCTGATTAACGAAGTGGGCGGGTATTTGATTTACCTGCGCCAGGAAGGGCGAGGCATCGGTTTATATAAAAAGCTCGAAGCCTATGCATTGCAGCAGCATTCAGGTGTGGACACCTACGAAGCCAATAATATGCTCGGCTTCGCCGATGACTTGCGCGATTACTTTGATGCGGCACAGATGCTCAAGGCATTGGGCTGCCCGAAGATAATCCTGTTGACGAATAACCCGGAAAAAGAACTGCAGTTGAGAAACCTGGGTATTGAAATTACCGAGGTCAAATCTACGTCCATGCATATTGGCAAACATAATGCGGGATATATAAAAGCAAAAATAGAAGTCACCCATCACCAGTTCACTGCACAGGCGGAGGTTTCTCAATGATTCAGCATCAGGCACCTATCAGCGGTCTCTCATTGTTTGGGCAGCAGTACATTGCAACGGCAGGCTACGATAACCAGATTATTTTGTGGAATGCCCAAACACGCCAACCCTTGCAGCGCGGCTGGCATGATCACTTGGCCAACTATTGCGATTTTTCCCCGGACGGCAGCCTGTTGGTGACGGCCAGCAGTGATGGGTCGACCCGTCTATGGAGCGTGCCTGAGTTCAAGTTGCAATGTGTCATGACCAGCCACAGCGATGACGTCATGCAGGCCAAGTTCTCGCCGGATGGTGAAAAAATAGCCAGTTGCTCTTACGACAGCAGTTTGTCGGTGCACCATAAAAACGGCAACTTCATCTGCAAGATGCAGGGGCATAGCGGCCTGGTAGAGAGTTTCGACTGGACAGCCGACAGCCAGCAGCTATTGTCCTGCGGCACCGATGGAACCATTCGTGCCTGGGATGCGGCCACAGGGGAGTGCCTGGCGATCAAGGAGACCGAAGGCCACGACATGGACGCCCTGGTGACCCTCTCGGCCGGGGTTTTTATCGTTGGCAATAACGACGGCGAACTCCAGGTCATCAGTGGCAATACGGTGTTAAGTACCTACAAGGGGCACCGTTCCAGCGTCAAGAAACTGGTGAAGTCAAAGTTCGACAATAGCCTGCTGAGCCTGGGGTATGACGGGGTCGCGGTGTTGTGGTCGATCGAAGGCCACACCTTGGTGGAGTGGAAGCGTTCGGAGTATCCGAAGGAAATCTGGGCGCGCTCGGCGGAGTTTCAGAGCCGCGACAAAATCTATTTCGCAACGTTTGGCTCGACGTTCGCCATTTGGGATATCGCCCGCAACCATTGGGACCTCGAGGGTTTTGTGCCCTCGGCCAGCTTGAACTCGGTGTATGCGGCAGACGGGGTTGTCTACAGTATTGGCGATGCCGGTCTGTTGAAGGCCGATGGCAAAGACATGGGCGGGCCGCAATCGCTGTGCAACTTTGTGCTGAAAAGCGGACCGGTCCTGGTGTGCGGCGGGCAGACCGGACAAGTGTTCGATGTCCTGAAAAACCGAGTTGCCTATGCCCACCACGCGCCCCTCAACTGTGGGGTGAACTTTGAGCTCGACGGTGAACAACGCCTGGCTGTGGGCAGTTATTCCGGCGATATCATCATCTTCAAGATCAATGACCGACACCTGGAGTTTGTGTCCTGCCACAAGATTCATGAAAACGCGATCAAGGGTATTTCGCTGCATGGCAACTGCCTGTACACCGGGTGTGCCGATGGTGAGATCGGGGTCACGGATATCCGCACTTACGAGGTGGTCAACAAGATTACCCATGCCCATGAAGGCATCTTGAATGACCTCTGCTCTTATGCGCACGGGGTTGCCACGGTGTCCCGGGACCTGACCCTGAAGTTATGGGGGGAGCCGAGGGCGACGATTCCCAGCCGGCATACCCACTCTATCAAGTGCATTGCGTCCAACAGCGACGGCAACTTTATCGCCACCGGCAGTTATGGCGGCACCGTCGATATTTATGACTGCACGGCCCGGCAATGGCTGGGCAATGTGCGCAAAGTCAGTGCGGCGGGAATTTCTTCCCTGACCTGGGATGACGCCAAACAGCGCTTCCTGGCGTCGTCCTATGACGGTCGTATTTATGCCGTCGAGCTTGGCTGACCTTCAACTTTCAGCGTGGACTTACAACCATGAATGCACGAGAAAAAGTAGTTGTCGCAGAAAAGTGTACGGTGACCTCGCCACTCGATCCCTGTGAGCAACCTGCGGCTTATCAACCTCAAACCGGGTTGCTCGAAACGTTGGCGCGGATGAGCCGTTTTTGCGAAACGCCAGAGGCGGCGGCGTTACTGCGCAGCTTTGAGGCAGCGACAGACTTGTCCCGGCGCTTGCAATTGGGCATGGAGCTGGCGATCAAGGGCGACCCGAGGATCGTCGGTGGTGCGCTGAATCATTTGGTGGCGATTCCCGCAGGCGAGGCACGTATTGGTATCGACGAATCGCAAATCGATGCCGTGGTGCGTGAATATGCCGATGTGGGGGTTATTCGCGACTGGATTCTCAAGGAAGTACCCCGGCATACGGTGTCCCTGGCGGGCTTCAATATTTCAAAGTATCCGGTGACCAACCTGGAATACCTGGCGTTTTTACAGGATTGCCCCCATGCCGAAGTGCCTACGTCCTGGCCTTTGCGGGCATTTCCTCTGCACTACGCCAACCATCCGGTGTATTCGGTCAGCGCGAGCGCGGCGGATGCGTTCTGCACCTGGCTGTCGGCCAGGACTGGCCGGACCGTGCGCCTGCCTGACGAGGCGCAATGGGAATACGCCGCCGGTGCCGGGAGGTTTGAATACCCGTGGGGCAATGAGGCCCGGACCGAAAACGCCAATACCGCCGAGCTTGGGTTGTTGGCCACCACGCCGGTCGGCGTTTTCCCACAGGGTGCATCGCCGTTCGGCCTGATGGACATGGGGGGGAACGTCGAGGAGTACACGTCGAATGATTATGACGCGTACCCCAATGGTCCTTTTGTCATGGACGATTTGATCTCTGAGAACCGGCCGACCTATCGAATCACCCGGGGCGGTTGCTTTGGGCGTTTTGCCGATCTTTGCCGGGTGTCCAGGCGGCACGGGCTGAGCATTACCCCCTATGCCTCGCTGTATGCCGTGGGCTTCCGGGTGGTTGCCGAGTGAGACAGCCAGCGTCCGGGCCCCAGGACTGGTGGCGGTTGAGCAAAGAGATCAACAGCCAGGCCATGCACACCATGTTGTCGTTCAGTGCCCTGATGGTCGCGAACGCAATCGACATGGTGTTCATTGCCCACCTCGGTCATGAACCACTGACGGCAGCGAGTCTGGCCAGCCCTTTTATGTGGCTGATGAACACGATCGCCATGGGCATTGCCCTGGCGATCAGTGTGCATGTGTCCAAAGGGCAGGAAAGGGGCGGGGGCAACACGGTCATCGATGTGTTGCTGCCGGGCCTGCTGATGGGCGCCGCGGTCTATGGCGTGGTGCTGGTGGGCGTCGGCCTGAACCTTGAGGCCGTACTGGGTGCAATGGGGGCGGCACCACCGGTTTATGAGCAAAGTGAAGGTTATTTAAGGACATGGCTGTACGGCTTCATCATTACCCTCACGTTTGCCATTTCCACGGCGTATCTGCGGGGGCTGTCGTTATTCAAGACCCAGGCCGTGGTGGTCGCGGTGGTATGCCTGATGAACATCGTGCTCGATCCCCTGCTGATGTTTGGCGTGGGCGGTTTTGCCGGCTTCGGCCTGGTGGGTTCGGTGTATGCCGCCTGGCTGGCACAGGCCGGTGGGGCGCTGGTGTGCATCTACTTTGGCGTCAGGCATACCCGGGTCAGCGGCCCCGGCAAGCTGCGGGTGGGCCAGATGCTCAAGGCGGCGGGGAACATTTCCCGACTGGCCTGGGTGACCAGTTCCACGGCGACCTTCTGGCCGATCTCTGGAATCGTGGCCACTTATCTGATCTCGAAACTGGGGGATGCAGAAGTGGCAACCATGGGGGTTATTTCCAAGTTGCAGCCGCTGATCATGATTCCTGTCTGGGGGGTATCTGCGGTTACCACCGTGTTGTTGAGCAAGGCATTTGTTCAACAGCGCCATGACCAGGTGGGGATGATTTTCAAGTCCGGCTATGCCCTGGTGTTGATGTGGCAAACCGTCGTGGCCCTGCCGTTCATTGTCTTTGCCCAGCCGGTGGCGCGCTTTATGTTGGGTGGCTATGACGACGCGCTGCCCTTTGTGGTGACGTACTTGATGATCATCCCGATCACGGTATTCGGCCGGGGCATGCTGTACCTGGCTGTCCATGGGTTGCCAGCGATTGAAAGAGCCCGGACTGCCATGGCGGTTGACGCGCTGTACGTCCTGGTGCTCCACACCGGCTGCTATTGGCTGGGCTATCTGTTTAACGATTTCAATCTGGCGCTGCTGATGTTGCTGGCCTTGAACCTGCTGGGAGGCGTACTGGCTGTGTGGGTGTCCCAGCGCGCCCGGCGCACGCAACAGTGGCCACTGGAAACTATTTGATATTTACCGATGGGGGCAACTATGGAAGTGCTGATTATTGCGGGCAGCCCAAGAACGGATTCGCAAAGTTTAAGGGTCAGTAGAATCCTGGAAAACTATCTGCGGGACTATTCGGTATTGACACCGACCGTCCTGAACCTGGCAGCACAGCCCACCAGCCCGCAGTGTGATGAACTTGCCGGCCGGGCCGAGGCTTTCATTGTTGTAGTACCGGAACATTCGGGTATGGCCCCACCGGTATTGAAGGAGTTCTTTGTTTCCAGCGAGTACCCGGTATTGGCACACAAGCCGGCCTTGATTGTTTCAATCTCCAGCGGCATGGGGGGGAGTTACCCGGTACTGGATCTACGGGCGACGACTTATAAAAACACCAAGATCTGCTACATGCCGGATCACCTCATTATTCGCGAGGTTGAGGACTTTGGCCCGGATATGAGCAGCCGTGCCTATGCCGGCCTGGGCAAGCGTATTAGTGCCTGTGTCCACATGCTGGAGTTATACGCACGCCAACTGTCGGCTGTTCGTGCCGACCTGTTGGGGGTGGGGGCGGCGATCACTTACGGCATGTAATCCTTATTGGGCGGGGCGACGATGAAACCACAAGAACTTCACCAGTTAGTGTTTAACTTCAGGGCGGCACGTGCCGTCATGTTTGCGGTACAGGCTGGCCTGTTCGAGGAACTGTGCCAGGAGGATCTGACGCTGGATGAACTGGTTGGCCGGCTGGAACTGCATCGTGTCTCTACAACGATCCTTGTGGAAACACTGGTGCAACTCAATGTCCTGAACAAACAAGGCCTGCGCTATCGCGTCGCGCAGGACCTTCGGGCCACGCTGCGTCGGGATACCGAGGGGTCGATCGCCAATTTGCTGTTGCTGGACGCCAATCATTGGTCGAACTGGTCGGTGGCAGAGGATTTCTTCCGTCCAGGGCAGGACACGGCGTTTGCCTATGACCGCCAGAGCAACTTTGCGGCGGCCATGCAACAGGGGGTCGGCGATATGAATGTGCGCTTGGCCCAAGTACTGCTCGCCCACCAACCGCGGCATATCGTGGATGTGGGCAGCGGCCCGGGGTTGTTGATTGAGCAGTTGCTGGCAACTGCGACAGATCTCAAATACACGCTGGTGGATTTTGCGAACACCCTGGAAATCGCCAAGGGCAACCTGAGTGACTACAAACACTTCGATGTGAACTTCCTGGCCCATGACATTGTGCTCGGCAAGTTGGAGGTGGAGGCTGACTGTATTGTCACTTCGCGCCTGTTAATGGGGTTTGACGAGCCAGAGGCGAAACAGATTCTGGCGAATATGTGCCATGGCCTGGCACGTGATGGCGTGCTGGTGATCAATGAGTTCGATACCCAGACGAAAGTGGGAGCATTGATGTCGCTGGACATGCTGGTTAATTGCGGCGCGAGAGTTTATGGCCGGGAACAACTTGCACAATGCCTGGATGAATTGGGTTTTGAAATAGTTTCAGAGCAAGCCACTACGGTCTTCACCCGCGCATTGTCTGCCAAAAGGAAAGGGATATGAGTCAAGCGAAACTTGGAAAGACCCCCCAGGCGTTTGTCGATCAAATCTATGAGGGGCTTGAAGTCATCGACGAAGTGTTCAGCGCCAATGGGCTCGAATATTGCCTGGCGGCGGGTACTTTGTTGGGGGCCGTGCGGCATACCGGCTTGATCCCTTGGGACGATGACGCGGATCTCTATATTCTTGAGGCCGACACCGAAAAGTTCTTTGCTCTGGCGCCGCAATTTGCAGAGCGGGGTTATCGCCTCAGTCAACAACCCTGGGAACTGTGGGGCGGGTACAAGGTGTTTTCGACGGCGGGTATCTCCATGCCGCAAGAGAATAATCGCGATTACTTATATCCCTCGGTGGATATCTTTCCATTGTCCGAACTGGATGGGCAACTTCGTTATACCAGCCCCCTGGCCTTGGCAAATTGGCCCCGTGAGTACCTGAGCGTGGAAGATTGGCACTCCCGAGGCGCTACACGGTTTGGACACCTCGACTTGCCAGCCCCTGAAGCGCTGGCCTCCAGGCGTTACTTGGAGCGGGCGTATGGAAGTGAATGGAATAGCCATGCGGCCAAAGGGTTTGATCATCGGTATGAAGTGGACCTGGATGCCGAGAAAGTGACCCTGAGTGACTTCCGGTGTGCGGTAAAAACCCGGGCCTGAATCCAGGCTATCTTTGTTGATAGTCCTGACCGTAGTTTGCTTGCAGGATGTCAACAGTTCAGTACTTCGCTTTTGCTCTGCAATAGGTGAACTATCATGAAAAAAGCTATTGTCCTTGCCGCAGGCATGGGGTCTCGTCTTGGACGGGCCTCTGACTCTATTCCCAAGCCACTGACCGAAGTCAATGGTCTTAGTATCCTGGCTAATGCGCTCAATATTCTTGTTGAAGCGGGTTATCAGGAAGTTGTTGTAGTGATCGGTTATAAAGGTATAAAGATACAAGCCAGTGTCGCAGCGCTGGAACTACCGGTGACGGTGCGATTTATCGAAAACACGCAATGGGCCACGACCAATAACCTGTATTCGTTGTTTCTGGCCTCCCATGAACTGGCAGGCGAAGAGGGGGTCACGTTGCTGGAGGGTGATATCTTCTTTCGGCCTTCGGTGATCACGGCATTGAACGCACACAGCGCTCGCGAATGCCTGGCGGTGGTGTCACCGCTCACGCCCCTGATGGAAGGCACCTTTGCCGAAGTGGATGCCCATGGGGTGATCCGCCAGTTTGGCAGCAGCAAAAGCGATGATCATCTGACCGCCGACAGGCCACTTAAGACGGCCAATCTCTATTATTTATCGGCCGACTTTTGCAAAAACTATTTGATCGGCGAACTTGCCCGAAATGTAAAAAATGGTCGAGTGAATGATTACTACGAAGTGACCTTTAAAACCGCATGTGCGCAAGGCGTGGGGTTCAGGGCCATTGAAGTAGATCCAGGCACCTGGATTGAAATAGATAACTTGTATGACCTGCGTATCGCGTCCTATCAGTTTTCCGAGCACAAGCATGCGCTGCTTTCCAGCCAGCATGGGGGCTATTGGCGTTTTCCGGTGACCGACCACGCCCTGATCTATAACTTGCACTTTCCGCCTGCGGGCCTGAAGAAGCTGATGGTTGATCGCTTTGCTGATATTGCTCTCAACTATCCGGCCTCGTCAGGTGCAAGTCTGCCGCTCTTGTCGGACTTCCTCGGGGTGCCTGTCGACAACCTGGTGATTGCCAATGGCGTCTCGGAAATCATTCGCCTGTTGCCCAGGATTTTTTCCGGCAATGTGCTGGTGTTCGAGCCGTCGTTCAACGAGTTCGCCAATGCCTTCCCCGTGGAGCGTGTCACGACGATCAGGCTGACTGCACACAATCAGTTTGCGCTGGATATCGAGCAGACGCTGCGCGTTATCGAACAGCGGCAGCCGGAGGCGATTGTGCTGGTGACGCCGAATAATCCCACAGGCGGGCTGATTTCCAGGGACACGATCCTGGAACTCTACAGACGTACCCAGGATCAGGCGCCTTATCTGATTGTGGACGAGTCATTTCTCGATTTTGCCGGCGATGCACGGGATCAATCGTTGCTCCATGACCTTCTGGCTTGGCCAAGAGTCATCGTGCTGCGAAGCATGAGCAAAACCTTCGGTATTGGCGGCCTACGGCTGGGTTACGCGGCGAGTGCGGACCAGGACTGGCTGAACGCGCTACGCAAGGAGCTGCCGATCTGGAACATCAATGGTTTTGCCGAGGAGTTCATGCTCAACCTGCCGCAATATCGTAAAGAGTATGCCGCCAGTTGCGCTCAGGTGCGGCGCGAGACGGATGGGTTGGTTGCGCAGTTGCGTGAAATCGAGGCCCTCGAGGTGTTCGCTACCGCCAGCAATTTTGTGTTGTGCCGGTTGAAGCCGGGTTACCCATCGGCCCCGGAACTGGCGGCATTACTGGTTGATGACTTCAGTATTTTCATCAAGGAATGCAGCGGCAAAGTGATGGATGACGCCGATCGATACCTGCGCATCTCCTCCAGGAATCGCGAGCAGAACGACAGGCTGGTGGACGCGTTGAAACACGTATTGCTTTTGGACGACTACACGCCGTCCCTTGGCCCCTGTGTCGGCCTGTCCCGCCTGCCCCTCAGCCAAGATGCAGCGCTCAGCGAGTGAGGAACCCATGAACCCGATTGACTGTATGCAAAGGGCAATTGAACTGGCGCAACTGGGCCTGTATTCCACCAGCCCCAATCCTCGGGTCGGCTGCGTGATTGTCAATCAGGGGCGCATTGTCGGCGAGGGCTGGCATGTCAGGGCCGGGCACGCCCATGCTGAAGTGCATGCGCTGCGCCAGGCGGGCGCCGCTGCTGCCGGGGCGACGGCCTATGTGACGCTGGAGCCTTGCTGCCACTTCGGCTCCACGCCGCCCTGTGTCGATGCCCTGATCAACGCCGGGGTGAAACAGGTGGTGATCGCCATGGTCGACCCTAACCCGCAGGTCGCAGGCCAGGGTGTCAGGCGCCTGCGTGCTGCTGGCATCAGCGTCGCATTCGGCCTGCTGGAGCAACAGGCCCGGCAGCTCAATCGAGGGTTTATCAAACGCATGGTCACCGGCCTGCCGCTGGTGCGGGTGAAAATGGGCATCAGCCTGGATGGCCGAACCGCCATGCACAGCGGTGAAAGCCAGTGGATCACAGGGCCGGTGGCGCGGGCAGAAACCCAGCGCCTACGGGCGCAGTCGAGTGCCGTTATCACCGGCGCCGACACGGCCCTGCGGGACCAGGCGCGACTGACGGTGCGCAAGGCCGAGTTGCAACTGGAAGAGTCCCAGGCCTGCCTGGCCATGGAACGCCCACCCCTGCGCGTGCTGATCGACAGCCAAAGGCGAGTGCCCCAGGACGCCGCCTTTTTTAGCGCCGGCCCGGCGTTGGTGGCAACCACCTCGATCTCACTGACTGATCCGGGCGAGGGCCAGGAGTTACTGATGTTTGATGCGGTCGACGGGCAGGTGCCGCTTGAAGCATTGCTCAAGACCTTGGCAAGCCGTGGCGCAAATGAGGTGCTGATCGAAGCCGGTTCGCGGCTGGTGGCGGCGTTTGCGCGCTTGAACCTGGTGGATGAATACATATTCCATATCGCGGCCAAGTTTCTGGGCTCCACGGCCAAGCCGGCGCTGGACTGGCCGATCGACCACCTGGGGGACGCGGTGAAGCTTGAGTTCACCAGCGTCAAACCTTTGGGGGATGATCTGTGTGTGATTGCGCGGCCAGTGGGGGTTGCATGAAAGGTCTTGGGTCGTTACCGCCATGGTCTGTAGTCCAGATTTGATGCAGGAAGTACTGCTTGCTGGTGGAGCGTCGTTTTTCTGCTCCTGAAATTTGCGTACGAGTAGGAGCTTTCCTGTTTTCATGTAGCCCCATCTTTGATAGCACGGCGTTTGCTACTTTTGCGTAAAAAATATGCGGAGATAGGTTGCGCCCGAAGGCTTCGAGGATACGTTGGGCGGGCAGCGAGGCATCATTTTCTTCAAAGACTTTTGGCGTCGAGGCAACGAGACGTTTGGCAATCGCAGTGGTGACCACATTGATCTGTGGAATGGGCGGCGGTTGACGGATTGGCTGAGCTACCCGCGTATTCAACTGGGTTTTTCGATTGAGGGAACGTTCTCGGATTATCACGAGTCCAGGGAGATTTGGTTTTGGAAGGTTTTATGAGGGTGGTTAAGGGCGTGGTATTTGTAGTTTTGGTGGTCGCCGTGGCAGTTGCGGTGTTTAACGGGGTGGTTGTGGCGGCTTCGGCTTACTTTGGGCCGTTTTACGAGAGTGATGCGGATCAGAGTCGGAATTTTGGGATTTGGTTGGTGGGGAATGGGGTGGTGGTGGTAGTTTCAGTGTTAGCTGGAGTTGTTTGGTACCGTCGGCGTTTGCTTAGGGGGTAGAGGGGCACCATACCTGTTGAGTCTTAACGGAGGAGCAATCATGAACTACGACGAAAAACTGATTGAAGACGCCGTGCTCGCCCTGTTGGCGGCCTTCAGTTCAGACAAAGGCAATACCTGGAAAGGTTTCGATTTCGAGATCATGAACCGATTGCATGAACAGGGCTTCATCAGTGACCCGGTGAACCGGAACAAATCGGTATGGTTGACGGAAGAGGGACTGGAGCGAGGTCGGCAGCTGGCCGGCCGGTTGTTTGGGGAGAGCGGATCCAACCCGGAGAGCTGACTTCATATGACGGGCGCGCTGGGTGGGGAGGCAGGTGTAGGCGGGCAGCTCAAGGGGCCCGGGGAAATTCTGCCACCTTCACCCCATCTGCTCGAACCGCCGCCGCTTGAGGAACAACCCCACCCCCAGTGCAACGGCAAAGATCGACAGCAGCCCCAGGTCAAACCCAAATAAACGGATGTGGCTCGCAGCCACGCAGCCGACCGCCCCAATCGCTACCAGCAGCATCCCTAGCCATTTGCGAAGCGGGTACGGCTTAAGAAACCGATCGAGCAGAAAGAACAGCACCAGGGCAATGACCAGTTGGGTAATGTCAGACATGTGTTTCTCCCGTCAGGTCTTGATGATCAGGGTCGAGGCGGTACGTTGCGGGCCGATGCCGCCATTCACCTGCGCCTCGATGCTGACCAGTACGTCGCCTGCATGATAGGTGGGCAGGGTTTCATTCACATACATGCGCACACCGGCGCCGATAGGGGCACCCACGTAAGGGGAGGCGACATAAGAGGTGGCGCCAGCGAAGGCCGAGGCCGCGAGGTTAGCGATCTTGGTGCGTTGGGCATTGAGAACATCGCCCTGTTGCCGGGTCAGCGGCTTGGAGATACCGATCATCATCAGGCACGGCAGGTTCTTGGCCAGCATCTTGTCGTACACCTCGACGACCTTGCGGTTGATCTCATAGTGGGCGCTTTTCGCTTCACCAAAATGCAGCTCGCCCAGGCGTCCGCGTTCGCTGTCGGTGAGGGTGATCTGCGAGACGTTGAACACGATCCCGTGATTGCCCATGTATTGGAAAGTCCCTTCAAACTTCATTGCACGCATCCTTTCGAGCCAAAGGTGGGGATTGTCTAGAAGGCGCGCGCTGGATTCAAATCATTTCACCTGCCTGGCAAATCGCAGGCAAGCCAGCTCCCACATTTGATGGCGTACACCCGTTGAGTCAGCACCGCCTGCGGTAAAACGACCTTGGTTTTTACCGGCCGATCAACCCAGCAGGTGCTTGGAAATCAGCCTGGAGATTTCCACCATCGAGGTCTTGCCCGTGAACTCGAACTTCACTTTGCCCAGCGACGAAAAGTAGATCTCCAGCTCCGAATCCAGGTCGAACGTGCCGGAAGTTTCCACCGAGTACGCAACGATGTTTTTGTAGGGCAGGGAGGTGAAGTCTTTCTTACTGCCGGTGATGCCTTGCACGTTCACGGCGATGATGCGCTTGTTGGTGAATACCACCCCGTCGCGCATGGCTTTGTAGGCATCGACCACGTGTTCGTCATCGAGCAGCAGGGAGGCAACGCGTTCGGCGTATTCATTGTTTTGCTTGAGCTTGAAGAAGCCTTTGTTGTTGAAGTCGATCATTGGGTGGTCCTTGTGGTGTGTCGGGGAGGGTGCGTTACAAGATGGCCTTGAGGTAGTCCTTGAGTGCGTCGAGCGGGATCTTCAGTTCCTCCAGCGTCGAGGCTTGCTGGGCTTGTGTCGCAAGCTTTTGCAGTTCACGGCCCAACACCGTATTGGCGCCACCCAAGGCCTCCAAGGCCTGCGTCATGCATTCATCCAGCTTACGTTGGACAGTTGCCAGGTCGCCACCGCGCACCAACAACCCAAATACCTCTCGCTCATACCCATCCATGACCAGATCGTCGCGCAGAATCGGGCTGCCTTCTTCGGTCTCATGCACCAGCTTGAGGGCGAACAGAGCAACGGCTTCGAGTGTCAATTCCATGGTCCTGGTTCCTCGACTGTCGTGTGCGGTGGGCGATGATCACTTTTCTGCCGGCGAAAAAAAAGACCTTGAGTTTCAAGGTCTTTTTTAAAAGGGTGCCCGAGGCCGAAAATGATGATCTTTTCGCTGAATCGGCTATCGTGGTTAATGTGCTGTCAATAGCGCGACTTTGGTAAAAAAGTGCTGGTGTTTACCATCACGCCAAGATGGTCTTCAGGGACATTACCTTTAAAAACAGGCTCGCATACCTATGACGCAAGCTACGCCAGCCATCAAACTCAGCACACTTAGGCAAATCGCCCCCTATCTGAGTATGCGGGGGGTGTCGCCGCTGGAGTTCTTTCGGCGTTTTGGTATTTCCCCCCATGTTTTTCAAACCCCTGAAACTTGGGTGCCACGAGCAGCCTGCTTTCATATCGCCAATGAAATGGCCGCTATCGCACAGGACCCCTTTGGCGGGGCAGTTATCGGGCACTTGACCGATGTCCGTTCAACCGGCATGTGGGGCGAATTGATATTGGGCTCGACCAACCTCGCTCAGGCATGTGCGGCGGCGGCGGTCCATACGGATTTGCTGCATCAGGGAAGCGAAGTAAAAATCGTCACCGAAGGCCGCACGACGAAACTGATCCAACACTTTACAGGGCACCACGGGGCTGATCCGAAGCAGGTCATTTTCGGCACCCTTGCAGTGCTTAGAAAAGTGCCGCTCATGTCCGGCGCGCCTGGCGCTATACGGGTACATCTAAAGACCCCTAGAGCGCGAGGCGACGAGGCGCTCGAAGAGTACCTGGGCCCGAATCTCGTAATGAATGCTGAGCACAACATGATCGAGTTTGATCGTGAGTTGCTCGAGATTGCCCTGCAGCCTGTTAGAGATGTTGCCTGGAAAACCACCCAAGCCTTGAAGTCGACCGCTGACGTCGCTGACGTGCTCGTCCAGCAGATAGCCGATCAGGAACTTTCCAAACTTGCCAGCATTTCAAGAAAAATTGGACTGTCTGCTCGAACACTACAGCGGCGTCTTGAACATTGCGGCATCGACTTCGACGCTTTACGTGACGAGACACGTCGCAGTGAAGCCGTTCAGTTGATTGCCAGTGGCAGATACAGCGCGACCGAAATTGCATATATGGTCGGTTATAGCGATCCAGCTCACTTTACCCGTGCCTTCAAGCGTTGGATGGGGAGTCCGCCGTCGCACTATCGCATCCTCTTGAAACAAGTCCGTTAACATCGTCGTCTAATCCATTCTCCCCAAACATTTTGCCTCTTTCTGGGGTGGCCTTCGCATGCGTCCTCGCTTTGCTTTTGGCACCAAATGGCAAGTTTTCGCAGAGGCGTTCTTATACAGTCAAAAAAATAACGCCAACTTATAAGGCCTTGAGGTTTAAATGTCTCACTCATCCAGCACCTGCGTCCTCGCTATCATACTGGCAACGTTTGGAAGTGCGAACGCCCAGTCATCCCCGGAGGCGGTAATACCGGTGGGTGTGGATAACTTTGTTCGTGCCGAGTCCGATCTCTACCTGGGAAAAATGGTCGCGAGTGGCAGCTTGGGCCGGTTTGTTCATACCCGTGAAGCGGTGCCCATCGACGCCCAGAATGTGGTGCGGATGAATCGGGACACGCTCTATTCATCAGCGGTATTCGACCTCGATGCAGGCCCCGTCACAATCACTTTGCCCGAGACCGGCGGGCGGTTCATGTCGACGGCGGTGATCAATGAAGATCACTACGTCCCCCTCGTCACGTACGGTGCCGGCCGCCGGACACTGACAAAAGAGGCCGTTGGGACACGCTACGTATTTGTGGCGGTGCGCACGTTCTTCGACCCCGCAGACCCCAAAGACCTTGAAAAGGTACATGCACTGCAGGATGCAATCACCGTCAGCCAGGCCAAGGTCGGGGAGTTTTTAGTTCCCAAGTGGGACCCGGCGAGCCAGGCAAAGGTGCGTGAGGCCTTGGAGGTCCTGGGGTCGACAATTCCTGACTACAACCAGTCCTTTGGCCCCAAGGGCACTGTCAATCCAATCCATCACTTGATCGGCACTGCGACAGGCTGGGGCGGGAACCCGGCCAAAGACGCGATCTACCTCGGCGGCGTGATGTCGCACAACGATGGGAAAACCATTTACCGACTTAAAGTTGGAGAGGTCCCGGTCAATAGTTTCTGGTCTGTCAGTGTTTATAACGCTGACGGTTACTTCCAGAAGAACCCCTATGACGCCTATTCGTTGAACAACCTCACCGCCAAGAAAAGTGAGGACGGCTCGATTGTTATCCAGTTCGGCGGTTGCGACGGGAAGATCGCCAATTGCCTGCCCACTCCCCCTGGCTGGAACTACACCGTCAGGTTGTATCAGCCGAGCGAACAAATACTGAATGGCAAATGGAGCTTTCCAAAGCCACAGCCCGTTGCACTCTGATTATCCACTCCTGACTTCTATTAACGTCGCAAAAACGCCAATCAGTGTGGTTTTACACCAAAGGAAGTAAGCGGTGACAATCCTCTATGGTTTGAACTTTCTCAAGTACCCGGTGAGGCTCATGGCAGGCGCGACTCTCGTCTTTGCGATGGTGTTGCCTGCACACGCCGACAATTCAAGTGAGCCCTCCGTGACCGTCGGTGGCGGATTTGCCGTTGGCCCGCTGTACGAAGGTTCATCACACTACGCCGCGTTCCCTTCACTGAAACTCAAAGCGGTTTTGCCTACCGAAAACTGGGGCAAATTTACCGCATCCTTCCCGGACGGGCTGCGCTGGGACCTACCGGGGTTGTCCCCTTTCGGGATCGCCCTGTTGCTGGGTTACGACCAGGGTCGCAAGGAAAGAATCCACACCCTGGGCGGTCGTGATGACTACCTCAAGGGCATGGGCAACCTGGACAGCACCGCGCTTGTCGGGGCGGAGGCGTATTGGATGCTACCGGCCGGACGCCTGTTTGTGCGCGGCCTGCAAGCCAGCCAGAGTCGCGATTACGGTGGCGAAAGTCTGGGGCGTACGGCGTTCCTGGAAGCCGGCTTTGCCACTGCCTACGCGCTGTCTTCCACACTGACCCTGGACTCGACCCTATACGGCACCTGGAGCAATGAGAAAGACATGATGGCGCGCTTCGGCGTCACCGCCCAACAAGCGGCGCGCACCGGTTTCGACGAATACCACCCGGGCGGCGGCATGCGCGACGTGACCTTGAAACTGGGCCTCACCTGGCAATGGCAACCACAGCTGGCGCTGGAAGGCGGCATCAAGACCTACGCCCTGGTCTCCGACGCCCGCAACAGCCCGCTGACGGGTGAAAACGTGGGCGCAGGCGCCTATCTGAATGCCCTTTATCGGTTTTGATCAGGGAACACTCGATGAAAACAGTACATAAGCAGCTGGGATTGGCCGGCCTGTTCTGGTCGGGACTGGTACTTGCCGGCGATGCCGCCACCACGGTCACGGACCCTCACTTCAAACTGGCCCCCGGATATCTGAACTCGGCGGACTTGCCACTGCGTCTGGCATTGCTGGGCGCCCCGCCAAAGTCTGACTCTGCGGCGCTTGCACGGGATGAAGAAGCACGGCGAGCAGCGCTGTCGCTACGCGGTACGGCTCGGGAGAAACTCGCCGCAGCGGATGCGGAGCTGTCATTCCCGGGCCCGGCCAACGCATTCTCCTGTGCGATGGGCGTGCCGATCAGCGAGAAAAATACACCGCATCTCTACACCCTGATGCAGCGCACCCTGACTGATGCAGGCGGCTCCACCTATACCGGGAAAAATGCCTACAACCGCACCCGCCCTTTCGTGGCCCATAACGAAGGAACCTGCCGCAAAGACATGGAACCGTTGCTGCGTACCGATGGTTCCTGGCCGTCCGGCCACTCCGCTGCGGGCTGGGCCTGGGGGCTGATACTTGCGGAAATCAACCCCGTACGTGCCACCGAACTGATGACCCGCGGGTTGTCCTTCGGCCAAAGCCGGGTCATCTGCGATGCGCACTGGCAGAGCGACGTGGATGCAGGCCGCATCATGGGGGCCGCCACGGTGGCAAGCCTGCATGGCAATCCGGCATTCCTGGCGGACCTGGCGGCAGCGAAGGAAGAGGTCAAGGCCGCTCAAAAGGCTGGCCTGAAACCTACAGAAGACTGCGCGACCGAGAGCGTAGCGCTCTCGCTGACCCAGCACTGATCGGGGAAACACCATCATGCACAGTGACAACCCCCGCTCGACATTGCGGCGCAAGCACGCCCGCATGGTACTCCTGGCTGGCGCCTTTGTTGCCGCCGGGCCCGCCATGGCGGCAGACGACGATGGCTGGACGTTCAATGGCGGGCCTTACGTATGGGGCGCCGGCATTCGTGGACACGTGGGCCATAGCAGTACAGGGACACAGTTCATAAAGTCCGGCTTCTCCGACATCGCCAAGACGGTCGATATGTCGGTGATGCTGATGGGGGAGGCGCGACGTGGGCCCTACAGCGTGCTCGCCGACCTGATGTACATCGACACCGACACCCGCAACCGCCTGCCCGGCGGCGCCAAACTTGAGGTAGAAAGCAAGACAGCCTCCGGGTTCCTGGGGGGCGGCTACACCGTCCTGGGAGATGAAAACCGTCGTCTGGATGTCGCCGGTGGCGTGCGCGTTTGGTACAGCGGCACCACCCTCACCTTTCATGGTGGACCTCTTGGTGGTTCATCGGGCTCTGATAACGCGTCCTGGGCGGATGCCATGGCGGGACTGCGCGGGCACTATGCTGTGAATGACCGGTTCTGGTTGTCATCCTGGGGAATGGCGGGCGCCGGGCAATCCCGGGAAGACTGGGACCTGGCCGCGCTGGCGGGTTGGGAGTTCTGGCCGGGATTTTCAGCAGTGGCCGGGTATCGGGCCATGGGGGTTAATTATCGTCATGAGGGGTTTGTGTATGACATTGTCCAGAAGGGGCCACTGCTGGGTATTAGTGGGCGATTCTGAGGCTTTCATATATAGCTCCTGCAAGGAGATATGCGGATACACGCCCAGTGACATGCGTGCCGCCCGGCCTGATAGGTGTACCGGAAGTGCCAATACTTGCTGCCGTAGCAGGGCAAGACCCGAACTATCACTCAACGTGAAGGGGCTGCCGGCAGGCTTGGACGTTTTGCTTTGCAGGGCGGTCCATGGCATCGCTGTACACCTGCGGTTCTCGCACTGGAATATGTACAGGAAATGTACCCAAAAGAGGCTGGCCTGCAAGGGACGGGGGTGGAACCCCAGAGACAAAAAAGCCCGCAATTAGCGGGCTCTAGGGGTGTTGCGTAGACGCTGGTAGTCGTCTATGTACTGCAAATGGTGCCCCGAGGGAGACTCGAACTCCCACTCCTTTCGAAAACGGATTTTGAATCCGCCGCGTCTACCAATTCCGCCATCAGGGCTCAATGGCGGCGAAGTATAGAGAGGTGATTACCGTTGGTCAATCACGTTTCATGGTCTATTTTTACTATTTCCGCTAGACTTCCCGGCCCTGCTAGACGAACCCCATCATGCGCGTTGCTGACTTTACTTTTGAACTCCCGGATTCGCTGATCGCCCGCCACCCTTTGGCCGAGCGTCGCGCCAGCCGACTGTTGACCCTGGACGGGGTCAGCGGTGCCCTTGCACACCGTCAATTCACTGATTTGCTTGAGCATTTACGCCCGGGCGACTTGATGGTCTTCAACAATACCCGGGTGATTCCGGCGCGGCTGTTTGGCCAGAAAGCGTCCGGCGGCAAGCTGGAAATCCTCGTGGAGCGGGTGCTGGACACCCATCGCGTGCTGGCCCATGTGCGCTCCAGCAAGTCGCCCAAGCCGGGTTCGCAGATCCTGATCGATGGCGGTGGCGAAGCCGAGATGGTGGCGCGCCATGATGCGTTGTTCGAGCTCAAGTTTGCCGAAGACGTGTTGCCGCTGCTGGAGCGTGTCGGCCATATGCCGTTGCCTCCTTATATAGACCGCCCCGACGAAGACTCGGACCGCGAGCGCTACCAGACGGTGTACTCCGAGCGCCTCGGCGCCGTAGCCGCGCCGACGGCCGGGCTGCATTTCGACCAGCCGCTGCTGGACTCGATTGCCGCCAAGGGGGTCGAAACCGCCTATGTGACCCTGCACGTGGGGGCCGGGACGTTTCAGCCGGTGCGTGTGGATAACATCGAAGATCACCATATGCACAGCGAGTGGCTGGAAGTCAGCCAGGCCGTGGTGGATGCAGTCAACGCGTGCAAGGCGCGCGGTGGGCGGGTGGTCGCGGTGGGCACCACCAGCGTGCGTTCCCTGGAGAGTGCCGCGCGTGATGGCGTACTCAAGCCGTTCAGTGGCGACACCGATATCTTTATCTACCCGGGCCGGCCGTTTCATGTGGTCGATGCCCTGGTGACCAATTTCCATTTGCCGGAGTCCACGCTGTTGATGCTGGTGTCGGCCTTTGCAGGGTATCCCGAAGCCATGGCCGCCTATAAAGCCGCCATCGAGCAGGAATACCGTTTTTTCAGCTACGGTGATGCGATGTTTATCACCCGTAATCCGGCGCCGCGCGGCCCAGAGGAACAACTATGAGTCGTATGTCGTTTGAATTATTGGCCACTGACGGCAAAGCCCGGCGCGGGCGCCTGACCTTCCCCCGTGGCACCGTGGAGACCCCGGCGTTCATGCCGGTCGGCACCTACGGCACGGTCAAGGGCATGCTGCCGCGCGACATCGTGGCCACCGGCGCCGAGATCATCCTCGGCAACACCTTCCACCTGTGGCTGCGCCCGGGCACCGAAGTGATCAAGAAGCATGGCGACCTGCATGACTTCATGAAGTGGCAAGGCCCGATCCTCACCGACTCTGGTGGTTTCCAGGTGTTCAGCCTGGGTGCCATGCGCAAGATCAAGGAGGAGGGCGTGACCTTCGCCTCGCCGGTGGACGGTTCCAAGGTGTTCATGGGCCCGGAAGAGTCAATGCAGGTCCAGCGTGACCTGGGCTCCGATATCGTGATGATTTTTGACGAGTGCACGCCGTACCCGGCCGATGAAGACGTGGCGCGGATCTCCATGGAGCTGTCGTTGCGCTGGGCCCAGCGCTCGAAGAATGCCCATGGCGACAACACCGCCGCACTGTTCGGTATTGTCCAGGGCGGTATGCATGAAAGCCTGCGCAAGCGCTCGCTGGAAGGCCTGGACAAGATCGGCTTCGATGGCCTGGCCATTGGCGGGTTGTCGGTGGGCGAGCCCAAGCACGAGATGATCAAGGTGCTGGACTACTTGCCGGGGTTGATGCCTTCTGACAAACCTCGTTACCTTATGGGCGTTGGCAAACCAGAAGATCTCGTAGAGGGTGTGCGCCGCGGTGTGGACATGTTCGATTGCGTGATGCCAACCCGTAATGCCCGCAATGGGCATCTGTTCATTGATACAGGCGTGCTGAAGATCCGTAACGCGTTCCATCGCCATGATGATTCGCCGCTGGATCCCACCTGTGATTGCTACACCTGCCAGAACTTCTCCCGTGCTTATCTGCACCATCTGGACAAATGCGGGGAAATGCTGGGTAGCATGTTGAATACCATCCACAATTTGCGTCACTACCAAGTCCTGATGGCTGGTTTGCGCGAGGCTATTCAACAGGGTACATTGGCCGCCTTTGTCGATGCCTTCTATGCCAAGCGCGGGCTGCCCGTGCCGCCCTTGGACTGAGTTTCCCGACCCTAAGATTCACTATTTGCAACTGGAGTGCTAAATGACCTTTTTTATCTCTAACGCTATGGCTGACGCCGCTGCACCGGCCGCTGCCGGTCCTATGGGCGGTGGTTTCGAGTGGATTTTCCTGGTCGGCTTCCTGGTCATCTTCTACCTGATGATCTGGCGCCCACAGGCCAAGCGCGCCAAAGAGCAGAAAAACCTGCTGAGCAGCCTGCAAAAAGGCGACGAAGTGGTCACCACCGGCGGTATCGCTGGCAAGATCACCAAGGTTTCCGATGCTTTCGTGGTACTGGAAGTCTCCGACACCGTTGAAATGAAGTTCCAGAAGGGCGCCATCGCCGCCACGCTGCCAAAAGGCACGCTCAAAGCGATCTGAGTAACAACTTTTACCAATCGACGGGGCGCGCAAGGCGCCCCGCGTCATAAGCGGGCGGCGTGATGCTGAACAAATACCCTCTGTGGAAATACGTACTGATCCTGGCGGTGCTGGCGATCGGTTTTATTTATTCCGCTCCCAATCTTTATCCAGATGACCCGGCGATCCAGATCAGCGGCGCTAGCACGTCGTTGCAAGTGACCGATGCCGATCTGGAGCGTGCGAGTAAGGCGCTCACCGAAGCCGGTTTGACGGTCAAGGCTTCCAGCCTGACGGCCAACGGCAAGGGCGGCCTGTTGCGTCTGGCCAAGCAAGAAGACCAGTTGCCAGCCAAGGATGTTGTGCGCAAGGTGTTGGGTGATGACTATGTAGTCGCACTGAACCTGGCACAAACCACCCCGCAATGGCTGCGCAGCCTCGGCGCGCACCCGATGAAGCTGGGCCTGGACTTGTCCGGTGGTGTGCACTTCCTGCTGGAAGTGGACATGGACAAAGCCCTCGACGCACGTATGAAAGTCTACGAAGGCGATGTGAAGAGCCTGTTGCGCAAAGAGCGCCTGCGTTATCGCAGCCTGCCGCAGCTCAACGGTGCCATCCAGCTGGGCTTTGCTGACGAAGCCACCCGTGAACAGGCCCGCGCCCTGGTTCGCAAGAGCTTTACCGATTTCGACATTGTGCCCGCCGACCTCAATGGTCAGCCGGTGCTGCGTCTGGCGATGACCCCGGCCAAGCTGGCGGAAATCCGTGAATACTCCATCAAGCAGAACTTGACCACGGTACGTAACCGCGTCAACGAGCTGGGTGTGGCCGAGCCGCTGGTCCAGCGCCAGGGTGCCAACCGCATCGTGGTTGAGCTGCCAGGCGTGCAGGACACCGCTGAAGCCAAGCGCATCCTGGGCAAGACCGCCAACCTTGAGTTCCGCCTGGCCGCCGAGCCGGGGGCTTCCCGTGCGACGACCGAGGAGTTTGAGTTCCGTGAAGGCAACCGTCCTCCAGCGTTGATCGAGCGTGGCTTGATCATCACGGGCGATCAGGTAACTGATGCCAAGGCGGGTTTTGACTCGCAACAGGGTTCTCCCGAAGTGAACATCCGTCTGGATGGTCACGGCGGCGAACTGATGAACCGCGCCACCCGCAGCAACGTCGGTCGCAGCATGGCGGTGATCTTCATCGAGCAACGTCCGGTGACCACCTACGTCAAGCAGATGGTCAACGGCGTCGAGAAAGACGTGCCGGTGCAGACCTTCAAGGAAGAGAAGAAGATCATCAGCCTGGCGACCATCCAGTCGCCGCTGGGGGCCCAGTTCCGTATCACCGGCCTGAACGGCCAGGGTGAGTCTTCCGAGCTTGCGCTGCTGCTGCGTGCCGGTGGCCTGGCGGCGCCGATGTACTTCGCCGAGGAGCGCACTATCGGTCCGAGCCTGGGTGCAGACAACATCACCAAGGGTATCGATGCTTCCCTGTGGGGCATGCTGTTCGTATCGCTGTTTATCATCGCCATCTACCGCTTCTTCGGCGTGATCGCCACGGTTGCGCTGGCGGTGAACATGGTGCTGTTGCTGGCCCTGATGTCGCTGCTGGGGGCTACACTGACCCTGCCGGGTATCGCCGGTATCGTACTTACCATGGGGATGGCGGTGGACGCCAACGTGCTGATCTTCTCGCGGATTCGTGAAGAGATCGCGGCGGGCATGAGCGTACAGCGGGCAATCAACGAAGGTTTCGGCCGGGCATTTACTGCGATTCTCGACTCCAACCTGACCACTTTGCTGGTCGGCGGGATTCTCTTTGCCATGGGCACCGGCCCGGTCAAGGGTTTTGCGGTGACCATGTCCCTCGGTATCTTTACCTCGATGTTCACGGCCATCATGGTGACCCGCGCAATGGTCAACCTGATCTTTGGCGGGCGTGACTTCAAGAAGTTGTGGATTTAAGGGGCTGCCATGTTACGTACAATCAACTTCATGGGCGTTCGCAACATTGCGTTCGGCGTCACTGTGCTCCTTACCGTCCTGGCGTTGTTCAGCTGGTTCCATAAGGGCCTGAACTACGGTCTGGATTTCACCGGTGGTACGCTCATCGAGCTGACCTACGAGAAGCCGGCTGACGTCACCAAGGTGCGTGCCCAACTGAACGCAGCCGGTTATAACGAGGCGGTCGTGCAGAGCTTTGGTGCGACCACCGACCTGCTGGTGCGTATGCCCGGCGAAGACCCGCAACTGGGTCATCAGGTAGCCGAGGCCTTGCTCAAGGTCGGTGGCGATAACCCGGCGGCGGTCAAGCGCGTCGAGTTCGTTGGCCCGCAAGTCGGCGAAGAACTGCGCGACCAGGGCGGCCTCGGCATGCTGATGGCGCTGGCCGGCATCATGATCTACCTGGCATTCCGCTTTCAGTGGAAGTTCGGCGTCGGTGCGATTGTCTCGCTGATCCACGACGTGATCGTGACGGTAGGTATCCTGTCGTACTTCCAGATTACCTTCGACCTGACGGTATTGGCGGCAGTGCTGGCGATCATTGGTTACTCCCTCAACGACACCATCGTGGTATTCGACCGGGTTCGCGAGAACTTCCGGGTGCTGCGCAAGGCGACGTTGATCGAGAACATCAACATCTCCACTACCCAGACCCTGTTGCGCACCATGGCGACCTCGATCTCCACCTTGCTGGCGATTGCCGCGCTGATGATCTTCGGTGGCGACAACCTGTGGGGCTTCTCCCTGGCGCTGTTTATCGGCGTTCTGGCGGGGACCTACTCGTCGATCTACATCGCCAACGTGGTGCTGATCTGGCTGAACCTCAACAGCGAGGATCTGATCCCGCCTGTGGCGACAGACAAGGAGGTCGACGACCGCCCTTGATGGGTGTTTGTTGATCGGCTGTTACAAAGAAGGCGCGAGTATTGAACTCGCGCCTTTTTTATTGCTCCAAGGCTGGGTATAGCGCGGACGTTTCAGTCCGCTTGTGATGGTCAGGAGGTTCACGTGAACAAGTCGTTACTGGTTGGTGCGGTATTGGGTGCTGTCGGTGTGACTGCCGGGGGCGCTGTCGCCACCTACAGCCTGGTAAAAAGCGGCCCTGAGTATGCGCAAGTGCTGGCAGTGCAGCCGGTCAAGACCCAGATCAAAACCCCCCGTGAGGTCTGCAAGGACGTCACCGTGACCCGGCAGCGTCCGGTGCAGGATCAGCATCAAATCGCCGGCACGGTAGTCGGCGCCCTGGCAGGCGGCCTGCTCGGCAACCAGATCGGCGGCGGTACAGGCAAGAAGATTGCCACCGTAGCCGGCGCAGTCGGTGGTGGTTATGCCGGTAACAAGGTTCAGGAAGGCATGCAGAACCGTGATACCTACACCACCACCCAGACGCGCTGTAATACCGTCAACGACATCAGCGACAAGGTTGTTGGTTATGACGTGCGTTACAACCTGGATGGCAAGGAAGGATCGGTGCGCATGGAGCGTGATCCGGGTAGCCAGATCCCGGTGGATAAAGAAGGGCGTTTGATCTTGGGCCAAAATCAACAGTAATCCCAAGCCTGGCGCAGCTCAAAATGTGGGAGCGGGCTTGCCCGCGATGGCGGTGGATCAGTCAGATGTGTCTAACCTGGCCCTCCGCTATCGCGGGCAAGCCCTAATGCCAGTCAGTTAAGCCCTCCCGCTTTCTTTTTGGGGTATTTGACCGGCCTGGGCTTGACCACCCTGGGG